>JAEUSA010000157.1 GCA_016788945.1 Leptospiraceae bacterium | reverse complement strand
GCCTGCGGTATTCAGGCCAATACCCCCGGCGGCACCCGTAATCAGCACAACTTTGTTCTTGAGTTCTTTCATAGGCCAAAGGTAGCCAAAGGCGAACAGTTCGTCAACAAAAAACTGACATTAGTGTCAGTAAGTAGCTATGGCCGTAGCTCTGCGCATGCTCACCCGGCTAACAGAGTAGACGAATGCTGATTCTTAGGCAAAACCAAATGGTTGTCATTCGGGCAAAGGGATGCGGTCAGTCTCGCCGGCAACGATACCCATGGCATTGGCCTTCCACGCGGTCTTGGCCTGCTCGATGCGCTCTTTTGACGTTGAAACGAAGTTCCACCACAGATGGCGCGGTTCGCGAAAGCGTTCACCGCCCAAGAGTATCCCGCGAGCGGCGGTTTCGGCTGTTACCGAAACCCGGCGACTGCCGTCGAACACGATCAGTGATCCGACTTCTGCGCGCACGCCCTGTGCTGCAAACGCTCCCTGAGAAACATAGAGCGCCGCCTCTTGACCTTCGGGCAATTCGAGCGCAATTGTCGTCGCCGTGGTAGTTACCACATCGGCGTAGAACAGCGGTGAATGGGTGCGTACGGGCGATTTGAGCCCGAGAAGTTCACCGGCAATCAGGCGGATTGTGTACGAACCCGAGACTATTTGCGGAATGCTATCGGCTGCATAGTGTTCAAAATCGGGTTGCGTCTCTTCAAACTCTGCTGGTAGCGCCACCCAAGTTTGAATTCCTTCGATACTCGGTTGGCCCGCTTCGATCAGCGAATGTTCGCTATGCACAATGCCGCGCCCGGCAGTCATCCAATTCACCTCGCCGGGCCGGATAACCATTTCGGTGCCAAGGCTGTCGCGATGCCTGATGGCGCCTGTGTATAGATAGGTTACTGTTGCGAGGCCGATATGCGGATGCGGGCGCACACTCAGTTCATCGCCGGTGATCACCGGCGCCGGGCCAAAGTGGTCGACAAAGACGAAAGGTCCGATCGCGCGGGCGTCGATGTGCGGTAGAATGCGTAGAACGTTGAAACCGTCACCGAGGTCCTTAAACTTTCCACTGATCGTGCGTGCCATCTCCACAATCTAAATCCGATTTACGCTACCGGCGAATACTTCAGGCCAGATCATGGTTCCGCAATCGTTATTGTATGAAGGTGGGTTGCGCTGCCTTGCGACCCACACGCCGAGCGGCGTGGTTATCACCACAGACGCCCCGACAGATAATATGGGCAAAGGCGCGAGTTTCTCACCCAGCGATCTACTCGTGACGGCGCTCGCCAGCTGCAAGCTGACAACGATGGCAATTTTTGCCGACCGCAATAATGTCATTTTAGACGGCAGCAAAGTCTACGCCGAGAAACATATGTCGACTTCGGGGCCTCGGCGCATTGAGCGTATCGTCATGCGGATTGATTTTTGCGCGGGCATTGCCGCTGATATGCGGCCGAAACTCGAGAACGTCGCGAAGGCATGCCCCGTCGCAAAAAGCCTATCGGCCGAAGTCATTCAAGACGTCAGTTTCCAGTACCCCGATTAACTATTTTATTGACCCCGCGCTCGGCGCACCGGCAATCTTAATGCAGACACTGACCATGATATACAGATCTATTTTGTTTGCCCTCAGCATTGGCGTCGCGGCAAATCTCACCGCGCAAGATAAACCTTTACCTGTGCTGCAATACGTTGATGGGCATGGTAATTCATACGAATTTACCGAAGAGGGGTCGTCGTACTTGCTCGAATTTGAACCCGTCAAAAAGACGACAAAATCCGGATCTTACAGCGGCGGTGAACCCGCGACGCGCCGCATCAGCAAAGAAAGTTATGATAAGGTGCTGGCGCGCATGGATCAGGTGATCAAAAAGAAACGCCTGACCGGAACACGCGAACGCGGTACGGCACTCATCATCAAATCGGTGAAAGGTGATATTAAGGAATACATTCTGCCGAAGGGCAGCAACGACATTAAAGAAATCGAAGCACTGCTTTACACATTGTTTTGACCGCCGATAGGCGTTGGCGTGGCGAAACCTTTTCTGACTGCCCGATGGCGCAATCTGTTCATGGCGAACTATGAAGTTGCTGCCGAAAAGCTTACTCCGTTTGTTCCGCGCGACACCGAACTGGATCTTTTCCAGAATCGCGCCCTGGTGTCACTCGTGGCGTTTCAGTTTCTCGGCACGCGCGTTAAGGGGTTTCGTATACCCTGGCATGTGAACTTTCCCGAAATTAATTTGCGCTTCTATTTGAAACGTACGGTAAATGGTGAGACCCGCCGCGGAGTAGCCTTTCTGCGCGAAATTGTGCCACGCGCGGCGATCACCCTCGTCGCCAATACACTGTTTAATGAAAAATACGTAACACGCCAGATGACACAGCGCGTGCGCATCGCCGACGATCGGTTGAAGGCCGAGTACACCTTTAGAGAAAAAGGCCGCACGCAGATGATCAGCTGCATTACCGGAATTCATCCGCAGGTGCTCAAGCAAGGCAGTCTCGAAGAATTTATTACCGAACACTATTTTGGCTACACTCAGGGCAAACATACCAACGAATACCGCGTCGAACACCCGCAGTGGCGCACGCTGCAAGTGCAAGATTACAAAATTGACCTTGATTTTGGCGCCGTTTACGGTGACAGTTGGGCAAAACTCACCGGCATGAAGCCACATTCCGTACTTTTTGCCGAGGGCTCTGAGATCAGCGTCTATGGAGCAGAGAAAATAATAAGCCATGGCTAAGACTAAGAAACCCGCTAAAGCAGAATCTTTCAAGCCGGGCGATTATGCACAGCTCATCGACGAACTGTATTTTCACAACCGAAAATATTATCTCGAAGATGATCCTGAAATCTCCGATGCGGAGTACGATGACCTGATGCGCTTATTGAAAGCCGTCGAGGCATTGCACCCAGACTGGGTGCGGCCTGATTCGCCGTCGCTGAAGGTCGGCGGCGAGGTGCGTGAAGATTTTGCCGAAGTCAAACACGATCCGCCGATGATGAGTCTCGACAACGCTATGAATGTCGCTGAATTGCGGGCGTTCCACGACCGGCTTGTGAAGGCGGGGCTGAAAAAACCCGTTTACCATATTGAACCCAAGTTCGATGGGCTGGCGATCGACCTCGTCTATGAAGACGGCGTGCTCGTTGTCGGTTCTACGCGCGGCGACGGTGAAACCGGCGAAGATATCACACACAACGTGCGCACTGTGGCGAATATTCCTCTGCGCCTGATGCTGGAAAAACCCCCAAAAAAGCTCAGCGTGCGCGGCGAAGTTATCATTAAACTTACCGATTTTCAGAAACTCAACGAAAAGCAGGCGAAAGAAGGTAAGAAGCTCTTCGCCAACCCGCGCAATACTGCTGCGGGCGCGCTGCGGCAGCAAGACTCCGCCGAAGCCAAGAACAAAATGCTTTCCTTTTTTCCTTATACCCTCGCCAAACTCGAAGATAGCAAAAAACGTTTTGCGAAAGAAATGCGTCAGCAAGATACCATTTGGAGTTCAGTGTTTCCCGCACTGGGCTTTCAGACATCCACCTACCACCGCACCACCGATATTGAGGGTGTCGAAAAATACTATGAAGAGATGATCACGAACCGCGCCAATGTCGAATACGACCTCGACGGCCTTGTTATTAAGCTGAATGACACGACCGAATGGGAGAATTTTGGTGCCACGACTAAAGCGCCGCGCTGGGCCATTGCGCTGAAGTTTCCGGCGCGGTCAGGCATAACCAAACTTGAACAGGTAGTCTATCAGGTCGGCCGCACCGGAGTCGTGACCCCCGTTGCCGAACTGACACCCATCAATCTCGGCGGTGTGATGGTCTCACGCGCCTCGCTGCATAACGCCGATGAGATCGAACGCCTTGATTTACATGAAGGTGACTACGTTGAAGTCGTGCGCTCGGGCGACGTTATACCCAAAGTGGTTTCCGCAAAACCGGAAAAACGCGCCAAAGGTGCACGTAAGGTTAAGTTTCTCAAAAAATGTCCGTCTTGCGGTAACGCGCTGGAACGCGAAGATGTTTTTTTCCGCTGCGTGAATTCAGCCTGTCCTGAAATGAACGAAGCGTTCTTGCAGTTTTTTGTTTCCAAGAACGGTCTCGACATCGAATCACTGGGCAGCGAATGGGTGGCCAAACTCTACCAAAAAAAGGTTATTGCCGATTATGCAGATCTTTTTGCTATCAAAAAAGACGACCTGATGCAATTTGAAGGAATGGGAGAGATTCTCGCGGCGAAAATTCTGCAATCGATCGACGCGCGGCGCAAAGTTACTTTTCCACGGCTGCTGACCGCCGTCGGCATACCGAATGTCGGCGAGCATGTTGCCTCGATTCTCGCTGAGCATTTCGACTCGCCCGAGTCGCTGGCAAAAGCCAGCCTCGAAGAGCTTACAAATATCCACGAAATTGGACCGGGAACAGCAGCCTCGGTTCAGGCCTGGTTCGCCGACAAGACCAATTCAGGCCGACTAAAAAAGCTGATCAAAAACGGCGTGGAAATACTTCGCGAAGAACGCAAGCGTGTATCCGATGCTTTTGCGGGCAAAACATTTGTTTTCACTGGCACGCTTACCCGGTTTTCACGCGACGATGCTGAGGCCGAGGTCAAGGCGCGCGGTGGCAGGGCTTCGTCATCGGTCAGTAAAAAGACCGATTTTGTCGTCGTGGGGAGCGATGCCGGTAGCAAGGCGCAAAAAGCAAGCGAATTAGGGGTCAAGATACTCAGTGAAGCCGAATTTGCTGCAATGCTTTGATTTTCTGTTTTCGGGATACACCCCTTTTTCAGAAAGAACGGCGTACAGTTGTATGCGGTTTCTCACCCGATGAAAGCAGTCACTACGGATTTCACGCGCGCCATTTGGGAATCTCTCGGATGGGAGGCGTTCGGTGTTGAAGACCGCATTGAGATAAAAGCCGTCACACAAGACAGCCGCGAGGTAAAACGTGGTTCGGCTTTCTTCGCGTACGACGGCCATAATGTCAAAGGCAAAGACTTCATCTGGGAGGCGTTTGACAAGCACGCAATTGCCGTGTTCGTCGATCGTGAATACAAAGAAGAAATCTTTGCAGACTCACGCTACCACCCCAATTTGCCGATTTTCTTTAACCCGGATTTTCTGCGCGGCGCGGGCCGCACGATCGCTTTTTTATTCGGAGAACCTTCGCGCTTCATGTCATCGATCGGCGTGACGGGCACAAATGGCAAAACAACCGTTGCGCATTCGCTTTATCAGGCATTGACACACTTACATAAACCCTCGATGTACATCGGCACGCTCGGCATGGAGGTCTCGCGGCATAAGAGCCACACGGGTATGACAACGCCCGATACCGTGATGCTGCAAAGCATGCTGCAACAGGGACATAAACAAAAGGCTCTTTACGCCTGCCTCGAAACGAGTTCGCACGGGCTCGCGCAGGGCCGCCTCGAGGGCATCAATTTCCAGATCGGCATCTTCACGAATCTGACGCAAGATCATCTTGATTACCATCGCAACATGGATGCATATTATCGGGCAAAACGTCGCCTGTTTGAATACATGTTATTTTCATCGCGCAAGCAACCCGAATCAGCAAAGGGCGCGATTATCTGTATCGATGATGAATACGGCAAAAAGCTCTATGAGTGGTTGAAGTCGCAGAATCCGTCTTTTCCGGTTATCTCGCTCAGCCAGCGCGAGAAATCAGCCGATGCATTGGTCACCGACGTCGAAGCAACTTTTGACGGCTACAGTTGTGTGTTGCTGTTTGCGCAGAAGAGCTATTTTATCAAGACAAAACTTCTCGGCCGCTTCAACCTGATGAACTTGAGCGCCAGCTACCTCGCGCTGCTGTGCCTCGGCTTCGGCACAGAAGAAGCCCTCGCCGCGATTCACCTCGTCGAACCGGTTCCCGGCCGCTTTGAAGTGTTGCGCGGTAAAGAACAGCGCACAGTAATTATCGATTACGCTCACTCGCCCGACGCGCTCGCGAAGGTTTTAGAAACCGCGCAAGAGCTTACACCCGCACGCGTCATCGGTCTGTTCGGCTGTGGCGGCGATCGCGACAAAGAAAAACGTCCACAGATGGCAGAGGTAGCCAGTCTGCATGCCGATCTCTGTATTCTTACCAACGACAATCCGCGCAGCGAAGACCCGAAAAACATTATCGAAGATATGCGCAAGGGGCTCAAGACCGCGCGTTATCTGGTCATCACCGATCGCGAAAAAGCGATTCGGGCCGGCCTGCAGATTCTCGGGCCACGGCAGGTGCTGGTCATCGCCGGCAAAGGGCATGAGGATTACCAGATTATCGGAAGCCGCACTCTGCACTTTTCAGACCGCGACGTAGCATTAAAACTGATGGGCACTCTCAGAATACGCTGAGGATTTTTTGTAGTTCGAATGGCCGCGATGTACCTTAGGGTATCGCCGCAAACCCTAAACACCACATTCTGCCGCACAACGTTGAGGGTAATTTTTTTGTCGATGAACGCTGCATCGACTGTGGTACCTGCTATGCCCATGCACCCGGAATATTCGGCAGCGCTGCAACACATGCGTATGTAACTCAGCAGCCTGCGGTAGAATCCGATAGGCGGCGGGCGCTTGAGGCGTTGCATGCATGTCCGGTGCACGCAATTGGACAAACGGTTCGTGACAACCTAACGGCAGAAGTCCTTGATGCGTTTCCGATCCGCCTTAACGACAATATTTACTTTTGCGGATTTGCCAGTGAGCACACATATGGGGCCGCCAGTTACCTCATACAACGCGACGAGGGTAACATACTCGTCGATGTGCCGCGTTTTTTCAGCCGCTTAGTGCGGAATATCGAGCGTCTCGGTGGTATTTCGAGAATTTTTCTTACACACCGCGATGACATTGCCGGGCATGAAGATTGGGCACGGCACTTTGGTTGCAGACGCATTATGCATACCCTCGATCACCCACCGTCTACAATCGAAATGATCATCGAAGGCGAAAATCAGCTATACCTCGCTGATGATCTGATTGCGATACCCACACCCGGGCACACGCGCGGTAGCATGTGCCTGCTGCACAAGCAAACGCTATTCAGCGGTGACCACCTTGCCGGCACTCAACCCGGACAACAGGCAGAACTTCTCTCCTTTCGCGATGCCTGCTGGTATTCTTGGGCCGAAGTGAAAAGATCTAATCAGCGGTTATTGGATTACGATTTTAGCCGCGTATTACCCGGGCATGGTTACCGCTTTGAAGCTGCCGGCGCTGATGCCGCGCGTGCAGCTTTGCGGCGTCTAATCGGACGCATGGATTCTTGAAAATAATTCGATTGACCCGCGCACTGTAGCTGTGAACGGCGAATATGACCTATCGTGATTTGGCGATCACTTTGATTGCAACGCTCTTTGCCGGCCGATGTGCGAGTTATGTAAAAATACCCGTCGTGACACAGATGCCCGAGATCTATGCAAAGCGCATGGCCGATGTAAAAATCATTGCGCTTGCACCACCGGTCGCAGCCATGCAACCCGACACAGGTGAAGAAGAATGGTCCGTAGTGGCCTTTAAGTCGCTGCAAACCAGCCTCGGCGAACAAAGATTTTTTGTGATCGTTGACAGCAGCGCAGCAGCTGAAGCCCTCGCAGGTTTTGCCACCGCTGAAATTCCGCGACCACCCGAAGAGAAGAATTTGGCGAAAAAAATTGGTGTCGATGGTTTCTTATATATGCAGCTGACAGGTGCGGCAGAAAGTAATTGTTCCGTGCGTTCATACCAGGTACGTAAAGAGCAATGTTCGGGAACCGGAAAAGACCGCAAATGCGTCACGTACTATGAGACTCATTATGAATCCACGCGTTACACTGCCGTTCCCGTTCGCGGAAAACTTGTTAGTGCAAAAACACAGAATACGATCGTTTTTGCCGATAGAGCCGTGCATTCTGCTACTGTTTCAGGTTCCTCCTGTCCTTCGCAGTCATGGAGCACGCTTGTTGCGATTGCGAATGGAGCGCAGATGATTGCGCAGGCCATGTCACCGACGGTGACCGATATGGAAATTCCCCTCGATGCCGATATTGAAGGCACCCCAGCCGAAAAAGAAGCCGAAGTTAAGGCCTTGCTAAAAGAAGGAATCGCTCTCGCGGATAAACAAGATTTCCGCAATGCGCGAAACAAGTGGATGCAGGCACTCGATTTGTCATCAGCAAAATCTGCCGCCGCACACTGGAACATTGCTGTAACTTTTTGGATGGCCGGCGACTATGAGAGCGCTACGCAGCATTTTAACAGCAGCCGAGAAATCACTGGTATCCATTTTACCAACGATCGGGAAAAATCACAAACGCTCGCCAAATTCCTTGAAGAAAAAGCACGATTCGACGCAGCAAAGCCTGCGGCAAAACCAACGAAGGGCAGGGCTAAGAAATGACATCAACAACTTTTAGAAACTCCACGCGCTTATTGGCTGCACTGACGATAGCCTTGCTGAGCTGCACCGCTCCGCACGTCGGTTATCTCGTGATTCCGGCGACACCAGTTTCTGACCAAGAGCCTGCAGAAGAACCGATGCGGATTGCCATCATGGACACGGTGGCCGATGCGTTTGAAGTACAAGAATCGACTGGTCGGTTTGCCAGAATTTCCGAATTTCGCAAATCCGTCGGCGATGCACTGTTTCTGACATACCGGGGTAACTATCCCCGGGCACAGATCACCCAAATACCACTCGATAAGGGCTTCGAATTGCTCGTCTGGGGCGCGCAACCGCAGACGGGCGGCGCAGCGACCCTCATCGCGTGGCGCGCAGAATTTCTGAAGGACGGCAAGCTTCTCGGCGAAATTTCAGCCGATATCCCGGCGGAGGCAAACCCTGATTTTGAAGCCGCGCTGGTGAGTGCATTGGCCGCTGCCGTCAAACGCACTTTCCGGGAGCATATGCTTGCACTCAAAGCCGAAGCAAAAGCGAGTGCTCCACAGAAGAAATTCTTATCCCGCGGCAAGGTATTCAGCGTACAAGAAAACAGTCTCGTCGTCTCCAGCCGCATGGATTTTCCCCCACGCTCCGGTCAGGTCTTCGACATCGTCGATGCAAAAAACAAGGTTACCGGGCGCCTGCGGGTCGGTGCGGTCTACCACACAAACTTCAAAGCAGAGTTGTTGCAGGGGCGCGCCATTAAGGGCGCTGAAGTCGGTTCGTTTGTCCGTTGATCAACAGTCTAATTCGCCTGCAATCACGTTGAGCGAGCTCATGTTTGCGATCGCGTCGGCGAGCAATCCACCGTTCACAATTTCCGGGAAAGCCTGGTAGTACCAGAAGCACGGCCGGCGCACATGTACACGCCATGGGCTTTTTTTGCCGCGTGAAACGATGGTAAACCCGAGTTCGCCATTCGCCGATTCGGTCGAGTAATAGTGTTCTCCGGTCGGTACTTCGATACCGTGCATGATAATCTTAAAATGGTAGATGAGATCTTCCATCGATGTATATACTTTTTGTTTCGGCGGCAGGTATGCGTGGGGAATGTCTGCGTGGTATGCACCTTCGGGAATGTTGTTTACTAGCTGCCCGATGATGCGCAGCGACTGGCGCATTTCTTCGAGGCGCACAAGGTAGCGATCATAAACACCGCCGTCTTCGCCGACCGGTACGTCGAAATCCACCTGATCGTAATACATATAGGGGGAGCTCACCCTGACATCGTAATCAACACCCGTAGCGCGCAGATTCGGTCCGGTAAAGCCGTAAGCGAGTGCGCGCTCACCCGAAATTTTACCCACACCTTTTGTGCGATCATAGAAAATGCGTGATTTCGTCAGCAGAGTGTCGGTTTCTTTGAGCACCTTCGGGAAAGTTTTTACGAATTTTTTGACATCCGCCACAAACTGCGGATAGATATCTTTTTCGAGGCCACCGACCCGGCAGAACGTATTGGTGAGCCGCGCGCCTGTCATCTTCTCAAGTATCTGATAGATGTCTTCGCGCTTGTGGAACATGTAGAGGAAAGAGGCGAAAGCGCCCAAATCAACACCGAGAATTCCGAGACAGATGATGTGATCGATTATACGCGAAAGTTCTGAAATGATCATGCGCACAACCAACGCCTTCGGTGGCGCGGTGATACCCATCATAGACTCGACCGCGAGAATCCAGCCGATGTTGTTCATCGGCGTCGAGACATAGTTCATGCGGTCGGTGCAGACCAGAAACTGATTATAGCCGTAGTGCTCGCCGAGTTTCTCGAAGCACCGGTGTACATAACCGGTGTGGATCTCGACTGCTTCGATCGTCTCGCCGTTCAGAATTAGGTGATTTTCAAGAATGCCATGCGTCGCGGGGTGCGACGGCCCGAGATTGATGCGCATGCGCCCGTCAGGCAGTTCACCGACGCGCACCCCGGGTTGGGTAACCGGCAACCAACGCGTCTCTTCAATCGGGGGTAAGTTTGTGAAGTTGCGGTTGTTGGCATTGACTTCACCCTGCATACGAAATGCGTCCGGGTCTGACTGTTATAGTGTAAATACTTTTTGAAATCTGACCTGCAGGGCCAAAATTTAGGCAAATCGGCATACCTATACGGTGTATTGTGGCGCCCTCAATACCGCAAATCATTGACTCAATGTGTGCGATGTGCGGATTGTTGAACGAGTTTCCGCTTATGGTCAAGGTTACCCAACAGGCTCAGGTTCACCACATTCTCAATACCGTGATGGGCAAAAAGCCCTGTTCATTGCTGGTGGGCGACGCAGAGCACCCGGCGGGTTTTATTTCGTACAACCTTCTTACCTCGGGACCCGAACTCAAAATCCGGACGCAATTTCTCGATTCGCCGACCGAAAGGCGGGTCTTGGTCAGACACAACAAAAAACGCATCATCGCCGTCTGTAAGTTCGTGCTACGGAACGGCCCCACAGAAATTCTTTACCCTCAGGCGCTGGAAATTACCGACGACGTCAGAAAAGACATCGCCGAGACCGGCAGTGCTACCGGTTATTTCATGACCAACCTGACCTCGGCGAAAGAAATTGCCTTCGTCATTGAAAGCAATAAGAAGAAAGTAAACGGCTTTGTGATAAACTTCTTCGACAGCGAGCTGAAGAATCTGGTGCCTTACCATAAGATCTTTTTTGCTTCGGGCGAATCGAGTGACATCCGGCTCAAACACCTCGTCAAAAACCCGCGCATCATCTATTATTCGCCTGAGCCGCCGGCGAATTTTAAGCCGCGGCAATACTTTCCACAAGATGTTTATCTTGAAGAAATTCAAAAGAGTGATCTCAAAGTACCTTCAAACCTTAAGGCCGAGTTCACGATACCGATACTTTACAAAACCAAATTACCGATCGGTTATATTCAGGTAAATATGCCTCGGTTTATCGATGAGGTTATCATCCAAACGATTAAGAAAATCGGCGTCGCTCTCGAGACGCAGTTGCGCAAAATCGGTCTTGTGTTTGAAGAAGCAAGGCCGTTGCCTGTTTTCCAGATCAACATGAAGCAGGTCGAACTGGAAATCACCGACCGGCTGTTGCTGCGGCACTTTCAGCCAGGACTCATCGATCTATTTCGCATCCAGAAAGGCCAAGAAAGCCTTGGCCAATTCTCTGCGGTCGTCAGCGCCAGCAAGAATCTCGGTGGCGGCAAAACGCATGTTACTCTTGAATTTCAGGATATGGACGCGATGTCTGAACTGAATCTCGAAGAAGCGTTGAAATAAGCCTATCGCTTAAACCCCCAACTTTTTCTGGGCTTTGAGAGCCAAACCGTGCTGCGCCCAATCGCTGAGGCGGAAGTCTTTGACGATCGCGTCAAGTTTCGCCGTGACCGTCGATGCAGCGACCTTGTCATTATCGGGCAGTGTATCGAGGGCCGTGCGGATTTCATTGG
>JAEUSA010000220.1 GCA_016788945.1 Leptospiraceae bacterium | reverse complement strand
TTCATCTTCATCAACACTCCGGTTATCAACCAGTATTTCCACATGCCATCATCGGAATTAAAAATGTGGCCCAGATAAGGCAACAATACCCTTCCTAAATCTGCCAAGAACGGCGCCAGCTTCTGAGCGACGGGCCAGTTCATGTCTTGTATCCATTCTAAAAGTTCCGGCAGCACAGGTTCAATGGTGGGCCAACCAAGGTTCATAAGCAGTTGAAGATTTTCCAGATCGTGTTTATGCTTCGGTAACAATGCGCGCAGGTCCTTTGCGTCTGTAATCAGCGGCTTGTAAGGTTCCCAATCGAGAAATTCATGCTTTTTCATGCAAGCAATCTCCCATGAGTCTGCCTCGGTCTGCCAGATGAGCCGCGCATCATCTGGTAATAAGTTTGCCTGCGCCATGTGCGATTCAGCGATAAATGTATAGGAGCTCTCTTCTTTGGATTGATAAAGTAGATAGCGCGGCAAATCCCGTGCCTACGCTCTTGCCAACTTTAACAAGGCTTCTTTCTCGTTGAGTTGTGGATTTTTCACCACGGCGATGCGCAAATTTTCGAGTGCATCTCCCACAGCACGGCCGGATAGCCCTATGGTCTGAAGATCGGTGCCCGAAACCGCAAGGTCAGCGATGTCCATTGGTTCACGAGATAAACGAATCGATGAATAATAACCCGCAACGCGTTCGCGAAATTGACGCACCGGCCCCGGCAATTCGCCCCCAGTGCGCATCGATGCTGCTCGCATGGATGAAAAGAAGCGTGTGTGTGCCAGCCGCTCTCGCCGTGGTACGTCCGCCAAATGCTCTTTAAATGCCTGTCGATCAAATGCATTACCGAGTTGAAATAACGGAGTAGTAAGGAGAGCTTGGCAATGCCTCATTTCCGCAGTCGGAAATTTGGTTTCGCGGAGCGTACCTTCAATCTTTTGCTTTTCGCGAATGTTCAGTAAGAAAAAAACGGCGGCGGCATAGTCCGCCATAGTGCGCAGATGCAGGTGATCAATCTCGCGAAGAAATTGGTCACGCGCTTCCCCGAAAAACGCATCTGCGATGTGCGGCAAAAACGCGGGCAGGATATGCGCTTCGAGCAAATGATGCCAGTACGAACGGCGGTTCTTCATGCGCAGTGTCTTGCGCCATTCATCGTAAAACCGCTCAGGGGCGACCTTGCGCGTGACGTCGATACATTGGCGCATGGCAGTTAACGTTGCTGGTTCAATTTCAAAGCCAAGTTTTGCGGCGATGCGGCATCCACGAATCGGACGCAGGCCGTCTTCAGTAAATCTTTGTATCGGATCACCAATCGTTCTCAATATCTTATTATGCAGATCGTCCACACCCCCGCAATGGTCTGCGATTTTCTGCATTGTTATGCTGTACGCGAGACCGTTGATCGTGAAATCCCGCCGCTGGATGTCCGTGGCAAGGTCTTTTGCATAGTGAACCGATGACGGCCGACGGCCATCATGGTACTCCGCGTCCGCACGGTATGTCGTGATCTCTACCTTTTGACCTTTGTGAAGCACCAACACCGTACCAAATTTTATACCGACAGGCACCGTGCGGGGAAAAATCTTTTGTACGCGGTCGGGCGTCGCATCGGTTGTGTAATCCAAATCGCTCAGTTTACCAGCAATGAGCAGATCCCTGACGCTGCCGCCAACGAGCCACGCTTCATGGCCGTGTTTCGCCAGAGTCTCCTCAATATAACGGCAAACGGAAAAATATGGCTCAGCTATGGATATTTTGCCAGCGCCAACATCCGTGTTGCTCACGCGAGATCGCTTAGCTGCGTAGGCGCAGCTGCGTATCATCGCCGACGACAACCGTACCACTCACATTTTCCAACACGGCGTTGCGGCCAATCAGCGAATTTTCGAGCTTGCAGTTTTTGATCACAGATCCACGATCAACGATACAGTTGATCAGCGTGGAATTTTGAATCTCCGCCCCCTCAGAAACACTCACAAAATCTGTCACAACCGAGTTTGTCACCTTGGCGTCTTTCGCTATCGCAGACTTGTTCCCCGCGCCGCGGCGATCGAGAATAATCTTGTTGGTGTCGAGTATCGCTTCCAGTGTGCCCGCATCGTCCCAAGCGGTGAGTATCTGCCACGTAAAGATGGTCTTTTTTTCCCTGAGCATATATTGGAAAGCGTCAGTGGCTTGGTATTCGTTCTTCGTGCGAACATTGTTATGCACGATGTATTCCAATGCCGCAAACAAATCCGACGAACTGGGAAAAAAATTCACTCCCGGGATTGCCAAGTTGGACACAAACTTCTCCGGCTTCTCGACTAAGTTCGTAATCGTCTGGCCTGCACCCTTCTCTATAACGCCGAATCGCCGGGGATCTTCTACCTCAAAAACTCCAATAACAGGGTTCTTAGCCTGCATCATTGTTTCGATGTCACCTTCGAAAAGCGTGTCACCATATATGAGTAACATCGAATCATCTTTGGCAAATTTGCTGCCCGCCATGTAGATTGCATGGCCCAAACCAAGCTGCTCTTTTTGCTCTACAAACTCAATCCGCAAATTGGGGTAAGCAGCAAGAATTTCGCTTTCCATCAATTCCCGCAAATAGCCGGTAATGATCACAAAATCTTTAACCCCTGCTTTGGCGGCGCGATCAATGATGTGATAGATTGTTGGTTTTCCCGCGACGGGAAGCATTGCCTTGGGCAAAGTATGTGTCAGGGGACGCATGCGTGTGCCTTTACCAGCGGCGGGGATGAGACATTTGACAGCCATAGACCCCATTGCAGATTTATTGCGGAGCTGCAAGCAGGATTGGCTCTTTGGCGTAGACCATCTCTGATTTCCAAAATTTCGGCCAAAACATCAAGCTTTCTGCGTAGAAACCGCCGTTCTTACCCCAATACGTTAAATAGAATTCGAGGTTGCTGACATAGTTATTCATCCGCCTTGAAGGCTTTCGCCAGAGCTGTATCATCCAGTATATCAGCAGAGAAACGCTTACGCGCATCACGTAAGCCGCATAATGCAGTGTATCGTACTCTGCGGCTGTAAATCTCGTCATAACAATGCAGAAATCTCTACCTCGCCTGTTGTATCGTCTTGTTACTCCGCGACGAATTCCTTCAAGGCGCATCCTCATCCTTAATGAACGGACAGCAATCTTCATAATGGCTTTCCGATTCCGGCGCCACAGGCTGGCTAGGTTATGGGGTAATGATATAGAAGTTCTCATCTCTCTGTCCTCTATATACTAAATACCAAAAAATGGCGGATTTTTCTCAGGAGAAAGGAATTTTTTCGGCTGGATCAAATCAACCGCATTGTTATGCAACTGAGTCGAGTCGAATCAGATCATCTCATCCTATGCCATTGCAGGCGCTTGTCGAGGTCTTGCTGCTGCTCCAACATCAGATCCTCTACATCCGCGCCCAGTTTCTCTTGGCGCATAATCTCTTCCTGACGGTCACGAATCCGTTTATCGAGCGCCTGAATCGCAAGCGCGCGGACAAGCTGGCTGAGATTGCGTTTCGCATCAACCGCCGCCAGTGGCTCGCTCGTTTCGAAAGCAGCTTCATAGTCCATAATGATCTCAGCGAGCAGGGCGGCGAGATTGTCGGGTAAAAACTGCATTGCGCTATTAAGATTCTGCCAATTGTAAGCCTCGCCGGTACGTAGCCGGTCATGGAAGAATGAATACAGGAGGTATGCAGTTTCGCTTTCCCAAGGGATTTCCGAAAGGAGCATTTGTTCTCCTGCAAGCTCGGGATATTTCAGAATCATCGCAATGATTTCCTTTTCCTGCTTACTGACCGTCTTGGGTTTGGCAGGTTGGACAGATACATTATCCCTTACAGGTTTCTCTGCAGCGATCCAACCCCCTTGGTTTTTTTGCCCTTGTGTCGGTGCAGCAAAATCTTTGCGCAAAATCTGTACGTCGATTTGCAAAGCGCCTGCGGCGGACTTCAAAAATTCGTCGCGCTCGAGCTCGGTTTCAAGGGTGCGGACATATTCATAGAATTCTGCTAGCGCCTTCTTCTTTTGTCCGAGATCACTGATGTTAAACTTAAAAGCAAAATAGTACCAGATCAAGAATTTAACTTCGCTGTGCGCCTGTTGCACAACAAAGCGTAATTCGTCAGCTGGTAATTTACGGCTCAGGTCGAACGGGTCCTGCTTATCGCCCTGCGCAAGCGGATGCACCACTTTGATAGCAAGGTTAGCCTTTCGCGCGATGCGGAGCGATTTGTACGCCGCTTCTGTCCCCGCCGCGTCATTATCGAGAAAGAAGGTTATATTGTCCGTGAAGCGTTTGATTTGCTTCGCCTGTTCATTAGTGAAAGCGGTACCGAGCGGAGCAACTGCATTTTCCAGACCAACTTCAAACAGACCTACCACATCGAGATAGCCTTCACAGACGATGACAAATCCTTCTTTGCGTATCGCCTGCGACGCTTCGCCCAAGCGGTAGACAGAATTTGATTTATTGAAGAGCGGTGTCTCTGGCGAGTTGATATACTTGCCGGCATTTTCTTTTTCGCGGACAAGCCGGCCGCCGAAAGCGATGACCTGGCCACGCAAATCTTTGATCGGGAAAATCAACCGATCACGGAAACGATTGTAGGTGTCTCCCTCATTGCGACCCGTCAGTCCGATAACACCGAGATTCTCCATAGCCTTAGCCAGAAGTTGCGGTTCGTTGCGATAACGTTCATTAAGTTTTGTCTCCAGGAAACGCGCTTGGTCAGGGCCGTAGCCCAGTTCAAAAGCTGTTATCGCACGCGGCTGAATTTTTCGACCTTGGATATAGCGTTCCGCGTCAGAACCAGGCAATTGGGATTGGTAGAGTTTTGCCGCCCAGAGGTGCAGTTCGAGCAGGGCGCGCTTGCGGTCGTCTTCGCCCGGTTTGCGTGGTTGGTGCGAGAGTTCAACTCCTGCGAATTCGGCGAGCAGCTTCAACGCTTCGGGAAAAGAGAGCTTATTGAATTCTTTGGCAAAAGTGATTACATTGCCGCCGACGCCGCAACCAAAACACTTATAGATTCCTTTCTGCGGTGAAACTGAAAATGACGGTGTCTTCTCGCCATGAAACGGACAAAGGCCCCACAGGTTGTTGCCTTTGCGTTTGAGCGCCACGAAGCGCCCGATATAGTTTTCTATGGGAAGGGCGGCGATTATTCGGTCGGCGTCAGATGCCATATACCGAATCCGTACGGCACTCGCCAGAGTGCCGTACAGTTTTTTTAGGCTTCGTTATAGATATTACGCTTGCGGAAACGTTTGCGCTCCGCCTGATCGCGTTCGCGCTTCTTAATGACGCTGGGTTTTTCGAAATATTCACGTTTTTTGAGTTCGGTCAAAATTCCTGAATTCGCTACTTCGCGTTTGAATTTCTTAATCGCGCCTTCAACCGGTTCGTTGTCACGCAACTCAATTCCGTTGCTGAAGTGTTGTGAAATGTCTGCTAGTTTTTGCACTAAGCCTCCGTCAGCGGTAAGAATGGTCTTTTGAGACAGAGCGTCAACGATTCCCCCGGTCTGAGGTTGGCCAGACCTCTGATTTCCAAATCATGTTTTCCCTAACTAAGCAGTATCTCAATATTATGTCGCATCTTCGCTTTTTTGCATGATATTGAGAAAATTCGGCGTTTTTTGGGTATTTAATATATAGAGGGTCATAATTTGAAGAAAACCAGCATCTCCATACCTAATAAATTGGTTCAAAATTGGCTAAAGAGGCGATCAAAGATTATGAATAATCTTGGCCTTTACATGCAAAAAATGCACCGGAGGCGACCGAAGCGCGATATTTTAACGCAATATAATCCGCGAGGCTCAGAGACCAAAATCATTAGCGTCTATTGGTCTTTAGAACAGCACAATTTGCTGCGCTCCGTAGCAGAATCCATACGAGTCAGTGTTTCACGGTTGATTTGTATGTTTCTCACACTCAATGATTCCGAAGCTATTTTGCGCGATTTAATCCCTAATTATGATTTTTCGATTATCAGTTGGGATGCCCATTGCTTAAAAGTCTGCAACACTATTCGATTTCGCCGGAAGAACCGCGGGAAATCGCCCCCTCTATCTCCTTGACGCCGACTTTTCCATTTGAAGTCAAACTCTATGGCTGTTCTCATCACTGAAAAAACACGCATCATCGTACAGGGCATTACTGGCAAAGAGGGTTCTTTCCATACTGGGCAAATGCTCGAGTATAATACCTCGGCAAAAGTAGTGGGTGGAGTTACCCCGGGAAAAGGTGGTCAGAAATCCGAACATGGCCTGCCGATTTTCAACAGCGTAAAAGAGGCCGTTGAAAAAGAGCAAGCAAACGCGGCCGTTATTTTTGTTCCCCCACCATTCGCAGCCGATGCTATTCTCGAAGGGATCACTGCTGGTCTTGACTTGGTGATCTGTATCACAGAAGGTATTCCGGTGCGCGATATGTCACGCATCGTGGATTACATCCGCAACAGCAAAACCGTTGTCGTAGGGCCAAACTGTCCCGGTGTCATTACGCCGGGCGTCGGCAAGATGGGCATCATGCCAGGCTTCATCCATAAACCGGGGACAATCGGGGTTGTTTCGCGCTCCGGCACCTTGACTTACGAATCCGTACACCAACTGAGTAAAGTAGGATTAGGGCAGAGCACTTGTATTGGTATTGGCGGTGATCCTATTATTGGTTTACCTCATTTAAAAGCAGTGAAACTGCTCGCCGAAGATCCAGGTACCGAAGGTATTGTAATGATCGGTGAGATCGGTGGCAGCGCCGAAGAAGAAGCCGCGGAATATATCAAACAACATGTCAAAAAGCCGGTCGTGGGCTTCATCGCCGGACAGACCGCACCTCCAGGGCGGCGTATGGGCCATGCTGGCGCCATTATTTCCGGTTCTTCAGGTACGGCGCAGACGAAGATGAAGGCAATGAAAGACGCCGGTATTCATGTCTGTGAATCACCAGCAGAGATTGGTGAAACAATGAAGAAAGCCTTAGGAAAATAGTTAATCCTTGGCTGGTACTGTTAAGCCGGCATAGCCGGCTTTTTTTTGTTTTTTTCCTTAACTAAGGACGGCATAGTCGCCTATTGCCCGTTTACTTATTTTCGCTTTGTCTCAAATTTCATATTACGTTAATGCTGTGGCAGTACGACCAGTTCTAACCATCCAGGACGAGCGGCTCTATCAGGTCTCAGAGCCCGTGAAAAAATTTGATAAGGGTCTGCGTGACCTCGTGCGCGATATGTTCGAATCAATGGCCGAAGAAGGTGGGGTGGGTCTCGCAGCGGTACAAATCGGGGTTCTTAAGCGGGTGCTGGTTATTGACCTGGTTGAGAAGGGATTTATCAAGGGTGCATTTATTAATCCACATCTGATAGAAGCCTCTGACGAGATGCAAGAGGGTGAAGAGGGCTGCCTTTCGGTACCGGGCCTTTCCGCAGAACTAAAACGCCCTCGTTGGGTGAAGATTGGCTATCAGGACCTCAGCGGCAATCACAAGATCGTCGAGGGCGAAATGCTGCTCGCCCGGGCTTTTTTGCATGAAATGGACCATTTAGACGGCAAGGTATTTGTTGACCAGCTTGAACCGTCCATCCATAAGCTTTTAGCGGGGGATATCGATCGCATAAAACATGGGCTGCCCGTGGAGCACGCCGTGGAACCCCGCTACAGAAACAAAAAGAAGACAGCCTAAAATCCTATTTCCTTAACTAAGGAAATTTTCACATAATCAGTTGCTTTGCGGCGTCAATAATCCGCGAGGGGTTCGGCAAAACCGCCGGCTCGAGGGAAAAGGCATAAGGCATCGGCACGTCATCCGATGACACCACCATAACCGGTGCGTCCAGTTCATCAAATGCTATTTCTTGAATATGGTACGACAACCATGACCCATATGAGGCCACTGGTGTGCCTTCCTGTACGATCAGGAGTCTATGGGTCTTGGCTGCAGCAAGGCGAATCGCCTCAGAGTCCACAGGTTTCAGCGAACGTAAATCGAGAATATCAGCTGCAATTCCTTCAGTGGCAAGTTGTTTCACGGCTTCCTTAACTAAGTGTACCGTCATTGACCAACAAATTATCGTCAATACTGCTGCCTGATCGGCAGCTATAAGTGCGGCACTCCCGAAAGCGATCGTATAGTCTTTATCATCTGCATTTACCAGGTCACCCCGGACGGCATAGATTTTCTCATGCTCAAGAAAAATCACTGGGTTATCGCTGCGCACCGCACTCTTGAGTAATCCGCGCATATCAGCCGGATTCGAAGGTGCAACGACGATCAGTCCGGGCGTGTAGATATAAAAACTCTCTAATATAGATGAATGTTGGGCGCTTAAGCTACCACCGGCGCCTTGTGGTGCGCGAAACACGATCGGCATGTTAAATTGCCCACCCGACATCAGGTGCATTTTCGCCGCGTTGTTGATGATCTGGTCAATCGCCACGAGCGAAAAGTTCCAAGTCATGAATTCGACAATCGGTCTGAGTCCCGCCATCGCCGCGCCAATTGCGAGTCCCGCAAAACCGGCTTCGGCAATCGGCGTATCGATTACGCGATCTTCGCCGAAGCGAGCCATCAGACCCTGCGATACTTTATACGCACCGTTATAATGACCGACTTCTTCGCCGATAAGAAACACATTTTTGTCGCGCTCCAACTCTTCGGCCAGAGCAATGTTGAGCGCCTCGCGTACGGTGACCTCTGCCATCACGCTTTATTGTGCTTTTTCCCGCCCTGCGTCAAGTGCGAAAGCACAGGCGGATTTTTTTTGCTTTCAAGCCGGTATTTTCCGGACGCAAGATCTCCTAACTGGTATGGGCCTAAATCTGTACGCACTAGTTGCCTCGCGATGACACCCACGCGCTCGAGCAACCGGCGTATTTCACGGTTCTTGCCCTCGCGTAGATGCATTTCGTACTTGGCGGGTATTTCGAGCGGTTGAACCTTTTCGCAGCGTAATTTCTCCCCCTTATCCATAATACCTTTTTCCATGCGCTGCATTTCTGCCGGTGACAACGGACGATTGGTTTTGACGACATACTTCTTGAGCACTGCCTGCGACGGATGGCTCAGAGCATAGATATGGTCGCCATCATTCGACAATACCACGAGTCCTTCGGAACTGACATCGAGTCTGCCGGCGAAGAACCAGCGCGCGTATTCTACCGGAAGCAGATCAAATACCGTTTTCAGCTGCTTGCCCCGTATCATCTGATGGCGGTGAGAACATGCTACGCCGCGTGGTTTGTTGAGCAGAAGTACGTCTGAGACAGGGTTTAAAACAACCGGTTTACCATCAACTTTTAACCGCAAAGACGATATGTGCTCATCGGAAATCTTGTAATTGAGGTCTTTTATGATTTCATCATTTACTTTGACTTCGTGCGCGCTGAGAAACGCAGCAGCCTCACGTCGCGATGTTAGGCCCGCTTGCGCAAGAAGTTTACCAATTCGAACGGTCTTTTCAGGCTTAAGTTCGGACAATCAGGGTGTTCCGGTGCCGGGTGTTCCTTCGGCGGCTTTTTTCTTATCCTGATCTTTGAACATCTGGGCGTCTTTTTCTGACAGATTCAGTTTGTACTCATTGTTATCCATCAGCGCAGTGAACACAAGGGTTTCACCTACTATTTTCGCTTTGATGTCAGTCATCATCGGTTTCTTGATATCTGTGACATTGACATGCGCAATACCGTCTTTTATCTCTATTGTGTATTTACCGTATTGCAGGCCTTTGCGATTACTGCCGAATTCGATCTGGCCATCGGGCTGCAGAGTGACAAAGTTTGCTGTCAGGGCGCCGGTTGGTTTTGCGGCATCCCATCGGCCAATCAGCGCCGCTTTGAGCTTCTTGTCAGCTTCTTCTGCCGCAGCCTTCGCATCACCTTCATCCGATTCGATGGCTAGATGTGCTCCATATACCCAACCGGTCAGGCCTGACGCATTTGTAACTTTGTACCAGTACGCATTGAGCTTGCCTACCTGAACGCTGTCAGCGCTGCGCTGAACAATTCTTACCTGCTCACCTCTTACGAGGCGAGCAATTTCGACTGCGGTTGTATTCGGGGAAATACGCATCTTAAGCTCGGGCGAGGTCACTGTCGTCATCGCGGGCAATGGCGCATCATTGCCGGCCACCGTAGGTTGTTTTTTACATCCCACCAAAATCACCGAACAGACAAACAGCAATACCGCTTTGCGCATAACGTCGGATTTATTTACGAGCGCGTGGGTCAACACATTTGGCATATGCGCATTGAAACACGCCGCATCGTCATTTCCGAAGAGGAGCATGGTCTCAGGCTCGATGTGTATTTAACGCGTCGCTTCGGTAACTTTTCACGCAATGAATGGCAGCAACGCATCGCAGAGAATGCCATTGCGATCAACGGCAACACCGCAAGAGCTTCGCGTCGCATACAAGCGGGCGACATTTTAGTGTTCAGTTATAGCATGCGTGATGAACCCGAGGTACCAACGAATATCGAGATTGTTCTAGAGGATGCGAATTTCCTGATTATCAACAAGCCACCAGGTTTGCCCGTCCATCCGTCGGGCATCTACAAGACACAGACTGTAACCACGCTACTCAAAGAACGAGGCATTCTTCACGAAGGTTATCTACTACACCGGCTTGACCGGGAAACCAGCGGGGTTCTCGCCCTTGCCAAAAACAGAAACGCGGCTGCACGGTTTCAAAAAGTATTGCGCTCCGGCAAGATTGAGAAATCCTACCTTGTAATTGTCGAGGGTGTCATAGAGCAACCCATTTCGGCCCGGGGTGTTATATACCGCATGCCGGGGTCGCGATTACCTCGGAAACGGTATTTTTCCTTAACTAAGGAACCAGAAGGCGCGATAGAACCACAAACCAGCTTCACGGAATTCAGTCCAATCGCCCACCACGCAGGGCTTACACTACTGAAGGCCCGGCTGCATACGGGCCGCATGCACCAAATCAGAGCAACCCTTTCTGGTTTGGGCCACCCTGTCGTCGGGGATAAACTCTATGGTGCGGACGAAAATTTCTACTTTAAGTTTGCCGATAACGAACTCACCCCCGAAGATTGGCAACGGCTGCGCCTGTCCCGGTCAGGGCTGCACTGTGCTGAAATGCTGCTCGAACACCCGCTGACAGGCGAACCATGGGCGCTGAAGGCCCCCTTACCGGAAGATATGCGGACCCTAATTTTCCCTAACTAGGCAAAACATTCAGAAAAAGTGCCTATTCTGCCCCGTATTTGGTTATCCACATTTGTGGAAAAGCGTGTGGAATTCCTGCCGGTTTATGTCACTTTTTGTTACACGCATTATTTCACATTAGGTGGGGTCGCAGCGCCTGCGTAATGTTGACAGCGGCAAAAAACTTAAGCAAAAATTCAAGAACGACCGGCCGACTGGCCGAAAATCCGCTTCAGCATTTTTGCGGCATCCCGATATATCAGAATACAGATGCTTACTTTGAATACACTGAGCGATACATCTGCGCCGCAGCGCGTTTCCGGCCCTGATAAGCCAAA
This sequence comes from Leptospiraceae bacterium, assembly GCA_016788945.1. GTDB lineage: Bacteria > Spirochaetota > Leptospiria > Turneriellales > Turneriellaceae > Turneriella. The sequence goes on along the minus strand of JAEUSA010000220.1, from coordinate 6,152 downwards.
ACTGCGCGCCGCAGAGGACAAACATGCACATGCCGATTTTGAATCGTATATGGCGGCGTTGAGCCAGCCGATGCGAACTGAACAGGCAACCAAGCAACAGACGGTACCCACCGAAACCGGTAGTGCAGCACGCAGCGTAGAAGAGCGTGAAAGCAAACCTAAGCAGCAGACAGATACCATTTACGACTCAGCACCGCAGAAAGCCGGCCATGAAAAGGACGCCAAGGATAAAGATACGGCGGCGATGCCCCTGAAGGAGCGCGAAACTCAAGAAGCCCGTCCCGTGGCCAACCGGTCCGTGCGAGCGGATAAAGAATTACTCGAAACCCTTGGTCTGAATATCAAAGGCCTGACCGACAAAAAAGCGATGGCGACTGCAACCGGCATGACGAAGCCGCAAGCCGCACAAACTACGGCACTTACCTCGACGACCGGCAAGGTTAACAAAGGTGGATTAGAAAATGTATCCACCACTTTGGCGATGCTGACCAAATCACCCGATGTCGTGCTGGCAAAGGCTGACGGGCTCAAGCGTCTCGGCGAGAAGCTTGGTTTCGCATTCCTCGGCCGCGTCGGCGAAAAAGTCGCCGAAAGAAATCTCAAACAAGACAGCACTACTGTTTCGCAAAAGATCAATGAACGCCACGAAGTCGCTATGCTCGCGGCGCATGCCCGGGTGCAAAAGGCCGGCGATGGATCAACGCAGAGCCAGAGCCAAACAAAGTCACCTCGCCAGCAGGCGCAACGCGTGGCCATGCGCGAAACCGTCGCACAGGAAACTTCGACCGGCCTTAGACAGCATCACACAGAGAACTTGCTCGTGGTGAATTCAGCGCAGCAAGACACGCAGAACACGCGCCTGCAGCATGCCACCTTACAAACCGCAGACCTGCGCCTCTCGGAGGCCGCAGCTTCTGCTCGCACCACCGAATCGATGCGCGTCGCTGTGGAAAATCCACTGATGCGCGCTGACCTTGTCAGACAATTCAACGAGATCATGGGCCGCGCGCAGGTTTTGGTAACAGACACGCAGAATGCCCAATTTTCCGTAAAACTTTTCCCGCGTGAGATCGGCCGCATGGAAATCGATCTGAAGATGGTCGAAGGCGAAATTCGCGGTAAAATCGTCGTCGAAAGCGAAGATGTAAAAAATGAGATGCAGAACTTTCTGCAAAACCGTGATAACCAACACGAGGGAAAACAGATCGATCTGAATCGCATCGATATCGAAGTGCGTAGCGGAAACCAGAACGCGAATAATCCGCAGCGCACGCCTGATGCCGACGAACTCTTACAGAACCTCGTAACGCGCACCGCGGCAAACGCGTACAACGCGCCAGAAATCAGCACAACACAGGGTAATGCACTTTATGCCTGAAATCGGCGCTACCACGGGCTCAGGACAAGCTCCTGAAAATACGGCGCAGCTGACCGAGATGCTGCGCAATAAGCGCCGGCAGCCCGTCGATCGCAAAGGTAACCCGATGCCGATTCGCAAAAGCGGTTACGATGCTCTCGACAAAAACAGTTTTCTCAAGCTGCTGGTGACGCAGCTGTCGAAGCAAGACCCGACAAACCCGATGAACGACCGTGAATTCATCTCACAGATGGCCCAGTTTTCATCGCTCGAACAGATGAACAACGTCGCCAATTCGATGAACAAATTGCGTGCCTCGCAAGCCAATCAGCTGATTGGTAAACTAGTGCAAGGCAAGGACTTTGTCACCGATAAGCCGATTCAAGGAATTGTTACCAAGGCGACCTTCGACAACCACGGTGAGGTATTTCTCAGCGTAAACGGCCGGCAGATCAAACTCGATGACATTTCTGAAGTTACCCATGTCACGCCGATAGAACCGCCGATTCCTATGCCCGCTGGTAATGTTTCACGTGAAACATTACCGATTCCGCCAGCGGCTGCGCTGCCGACCGCAGGGGCGTCGCGTGTGAAGGTGTCACCGGCCCAGGCTGCGCAGGTATACCAACAAAATCAGACCGTAGCACCTAAAACCGCCGACAAAGCGCCAGATGTTTCACGTGAAACATCTGCGGGCGCCGCTAAGCCTGCTGCAGCGACCACAGCTCAACCCGCCGGTACAACCACACCAGCGCCCGCTGCGAGCGAACAAACACAGACTCAAAAAATAAAAGTTCCAAAGGGAGAATAAGACTATGATGCGAACACTGTATTCCGGCGTGTCCGGACTCAAAAATCACCAGGTGCGGATGGATGTTATCGGTAATAATATTTCCAACGTCAACACGACGGGTTTCAAGAGCGAACGCGTGAATTTTCAGGATATGATTTCACAGCTGGTCTCTGGTGCCTCTGAGCCGCGCGACAACGTGGGTGGTGTGAACCCTAAGCAGGTCGGCCTCGGTGCGATGGTATCTTCTGTCGATAAGCTGATGCATCAAGGTGCGCTGCAGACAACTTCAAAAAACACCGACCTCGCGATCTCGGGCGAAGGTTTCTTCGTTCTCGCCGATGGCAGCAAGAAGTTCTTCACTCGTAATGGTAACTTCGACGTCGATAAAGAAGGCTGGCTGGTGAATCCTGCCAACGGTATGCGCGTTCAGGGCTGGAATGCGACGAAGTCGGGCGACGGTAAGCCGAATGTCAACACAGCCGCCGACGTCGAAAGTCTCAAGATCCCCCTTTACCAGAAAGAACCGGCGAAAGAAACCAGTTTCGTGCGTTTCAAAAGTAACCTGAACTCATCGGTGCAGGCGATTCCTGCCGGTGTGTCGGATGCAGATCGTGTTAAAATGATTATGGACGCTGATCCCGCCAAGCGCCGTGGACACATCACAAGCATTAACGTATTTGATGACCAGGGTGTTGAACACACACTCAAGGTCTATATGTGGAAGTCTGACACCAACAAATGGACCGCATCGGTCGCGATGCAGGGCGCAGAACAACTTTCTGTAGACGTCGTCGGCTCTAACGGCCAAAACACACAAGTTGCAGGCAATACACGCCTCACGCTCGGTTTTTCTCCTGATGGCCGCCTCACATCTCTTTCTGACGGCGCAGACATGCGCAATCAAGATAAACTCAATGCTACCGTCAGCTTTCGCCTCAATGGGAATCCTGCGGTGAAAAACGTCGAGTTGCGCCTCGGTGAAGCCGGTCAAGTCGATGGCATCACACAGTTTGCCTCTGCTTTCACGACCAAAGCTGTTGAGCAAGACGGTTATACAATGGGTTACATGGAAGCCTTTGAAATAAACGATACCGGCGTTATTACGGGAGTTTATTCAAACGGTGCGCGTAACATTCTCGGTCAGGTTGCGTTGGCAAACTTCACCAACCCCGAAGGCCTCACCAAGTCGGGCCAGAACAATTTCGTCGAGTCGATTAACTCGGGCAATGCGATCATAGGCACCTCGGGCATACAGGGGCTCGGTGGCATCAATGCCGGCTTCTTGGAAATGTCGAACGTCGATCTGGCAGACCAGTTCACCGACATGATCGTTACCCAGCGCGGATTTCAGGCTAACTCGCGCAGCATCACCACTGCCGACCAGATGCTGCAAGAGCTGCTCGGCCTTAAGCGTTAAAACACTTAGCCACGGGTAACTGATGCTGAATGGGTCGGCAGCTTTATCCGTGGCGCTCCTTATACCTTTATGACAGAATCGACTTTTATTGACAAATCGGTATCGCGCCTCGTGGCGCAGAAACCTGTACGCTACCACATCAATGCGCTGACGAAAAGTGGGCGCAAACAGCTCATGACGGTGCTGACCGGATTTTTCAAATCCGAGAATCTCAACCATGAACACGCCTTTGCCATACACTATGCAATCGTAGAAATCGTGTTCAACGCTCTCAAGGCCAATCTGAAGTTCGTTGCGTTCCGTGAAGAAATCAGAAAGCAGCTGCATCGTTTCAAAATCTACGAAATCGAAGACCTGCTGCAGGTCATCATTGAAGAACGTACGCTGCGTGAATTCATGGCGACACGCGTCGTGCCGGAGCTATTACGCAATCAGGTACGGCAGATTTTCGACCTCGAAGAAAAATATCGCGCCGGCATGGCGGCCAAACTCAGCGCAGAACAGGTCGAACTCCTCAAGAAATTCCGGTTGCTCGTGCGCAGCATCGATGCCAATGTCACACTCGAAATAACCCATACGCCGCAGGAGATCCGCATATCTGTCACCAACAAAGTGCCGATGCTTGCTCGTGATCTTGAACGCATCGAACATAGCCGTAAACGCCATCGCGAACTGCATAACGAAGGCAGGTCAGGTGACTTTTTTTCTTATGAGAACATGGACACGACAGAATCTGCGGGTTTCGGTATTGCGATGGTGGACCAAGGGCTCTACCGGCTCGGTTTAGATCCTTTTGAGCAACTGAAGATTCAATCGAAGAACCGCGAGACGATCGTCGACCTGATCTACCCGCGGCGGGTGCTCGTCAGCCAAGCACAATAGCACCCGGCGAACTTCGGAAATTTTCCAATATCAGAGAGCGGTTATGACGGCGTTTCGGCCGCCGCGTCCTTTGCACCTTTGGTAAACGACAAAGCAAAGATCAGCGCGGCGAGAATCACATAGGCACCCGTGATTGCATAAGGCGTAGGGCCGATGCTGGTCACCACGCGCCATGGCAGATACATACCGCCGCCAATTTGCACCGAGTGCATCAGGCCGAAGAATGAAAACAACGCTCCGATCATAATGAAGAAACTTGCCTGACGAAATTTGCGGTCGATGAGCTTTGCTGTAAACGCGCCCCAGATCATCGCCGTGAGAATAAATCCGTTACCCACAGCATTGATCGCCAGCCAGCCTTCTTGGTAGTGGCGTTCGAAGTATGAAAAACCCGACTGCATACTCGCGGCAAGTTCTGCCGATGAACCTTTAAGTTTCGCATAAAAGCGCTCGATGTCGCCGATCATTGGGCCAAGCTTCATCTGCACGAGCGCAGGAATCGCCGGAATGATCGCCATCGTCACCGCAGTCGCGTGCCGTTTCGGCGTCGAGTGGTATGATTGCTCCACAATGTCCAAACCGACAAAAATGAAAATCGGCGCGAGTGCTGCAGCCGGAATCAGTTCGGCCATAAAACCGAGGTAACCAAATATGCCACCAAGGCCGACGAAGATGCCGGTGGCGAGAGTATAGCCTGCCCGCCCACCCATTGCTTTATACGCGGGGTGGCCGATGTACGGAGTGGATTGCGCAACACCACCGAACAGCGACGCTCCCAAAGTTGCAACGGCTTCGGTGAGAAGTATGCTGCGCGTCTTATAGGCATCTCCGGCGAGGCGTGCGCTGGCCGTGACGTTGATGCCGCCGATGACGGTAAGAAAACCAAATGGAATAGCAATCGGCAGGTAGTCGAGCGCAGTCTTGAATCCGGCGACGAACGCGAGCGTCGGTACGGGTGGAGTAAAGCGCATCGTAAAATCAATCGTGTGCGCCGGCACCATTTTGGCGGCCACAAGCGCATAATAGAGAACCGCGCCGACGAGAACCGACAGAAACACGCTCGGCATATTGAAAGGAAGCTTCACGCGCGCGACGAGGGCGTAGAGAATAATGCCAAACGCAATCATGCCGACGATCGGCAGACCGAACATGTGTTCGAGGGGAACCAGCGCGAGAAAAGTAATACCAACGCCCGCGAGCGATCCCAAAAGGCCTGCCTCGGGAACCATGCGCGCCACCCAATCACCGAAGAAAGAAAATATCAGCTTAACTATGCCAATCAGAAACAGGGTCGCCATACCGACCTGCCAGGCAACGATGCCGGCGTCGTAGAGTTGCTGTTGTGTCGGGTTCGGCGTATTGCGCAGCACCGCGAGGAATGCGGGCCCGATAACCATCAGTGCGATGCCCACGGTTGAGGGTGAATCTAACCCGAGCGGCATTGCTGTGATATTCGGATTCTGCGTGCGTTTCGCGAGTCTCACTGCCATCCAGGTATAGATAGCGTCGCCGATCAGTACGCCGATCGCCGTACCGGGAAACATTTTCGTATAAACGATCTCTGCCGGTATCTTAAAAATGCCGGTCAGTAGAAGGCCGAACAGAGCGAGGTTCGCAACATTGTCGAACATCAGCGCAAAGAAGGCGTTGAGGTCGCCGATGGCGTACCAGCGATATCGGAATGCAGTTTGGGTGTTGGCTTG
>JAEUSA010000110.1 GCA_016788945.1 Leptospiraceae bacterium | reverse complement strand
TTGGCGACGGCCAGGGCCTGCTGGGCGTTGAATTTACTGAGTTCGAGCGCCCGCATTTGCCAGTTGCCGATAAGGCTGATTACGAGCGATAAAAGGATTGCAACGCTGCTGTTCAGGAATTCGGGCCGGGTGTAATCCGCGCCGGCATAGATCATCACACCGTTGTAAATCAGCCATTGCAGAAAATAGATGATGGCCGCTTCGTTCAGTGAATAGCGGATGAGTATCGTGGTTCCGAAAAATGCCAGCACCATCATAGTCCAGTAAGGGCTCGAGCCGCCGCCTGTCATATAGGCAAGGCACGACACGGTGAAACAGGCTACAGTCATGATGCTGCCGCCGAGGATTCTCATGGTGAGCGGGTGGAGAGCCCAGCGGGTGAAGGCAATGCTTGTGAAGACGGCAATCACGCTGACGGCGCCGGCGCGCAAAAGTATGAAATCGCGAATCGGGTATTGTGTCTTAAAGAATGCGTCAACGGGTGCAAAAAGAATAAAACCGAAAATAACGGTGAGTCCGAGAAAACGCACGCTTTTGAGCGTGGTATCGTCGATCTGCTTGAGAAAAGGATCGCGCTCCACAGGGCCGATTGTTCCCGCGAAACCGGTTTATCAAGCTTTTTTTGTTCAGAATATCCTCACAATACCGTGCAGAGTATTTCACGCATGGTCTTTTGCCGGTAATGCATTTGCGCTATTGCCTTTTCGTATGCGATAGAGTATTATTCGGGCTTGAAAATTGTCGTCTATCAATTGTGTTTGGTTGCGACTGTACTCGTGCTGGTTGGTTGCCAAGGATTTAGCTCTCACGATTACCTTGATGGGAAGTTCATCGACTTTGATACTGAGCCGGTTGACCTCCATGCTCCTTCAAATAACTCCGTAGTATCGGCAAACCCAAAGTTATCGTGGTCCAAGCGGAATGGTTCATCAAAATATTTGCTTGAGATTTCGGGCAAACCTGATTTTAGCAACCTATTGCTGGCAAAAAAAACGCCGAGCACCACCTATGAATTGAATAACGATGACCTGATCGGGATAGGCGCGCTTGATACCGCAAGTTATTACTGGCGGATAACGGCAGAATATGTTACTGGTATCCAAATTGTGAGTCGACCTTTTGTTTTTCATGTGCTAAAGGGAACTGTTATTTATGTTAACTTGAACACAACAGGCAGTCAAATCGGCAATAAGACCTATCCTTACAAATCGATTCAAGCAGCAATTGAAAGGGCTAATGAACTGCGAGATGGCATTACGACTCTTGCTTATGACGTGTATGTTGCTCAGGGCACCTATCTTGAAGAATTAAATATGCGACCGGGAATCAGTATTTACGGTGGCTACGAACCGGTTAATTGGAACCGGAATATTGCCAGTAATGTGACAACAATCAATGCCACGACAGACACCACAATTCGAGTCGGGCCGACTATAACAGCAACACATACTGCAACAACTAGGATCGAAGGTTTTTCAATTACGGGAAGCAGTAATTCAGGCAGTAACTACGGAATTTCCAACCTTTCCGGCAACCCCACCATTTCGAATAACATAATTAATATCAGCAACGGTTTTGGTTATGGCATTGACAACGATGAATCATCGAATCCAGTGATTTCAAATAATACAATTAATGGCACCGTACTGGGCATACGCAATCAGAATAATTCTTCCCCAGTAATTTCCGGAAATTCCATTACAGGTGGGAATTATGGTATCGAAAATGGATCTGGTTCATCGCCTACGATTACAGGAAATACAATCGTAGCTGGCACGACGGGGATAAGAATACTCGGAGGCTCCCCCCAAATTTTCGACAATTCCGTCACGGCTACAAACGGTGGCATCCTCTCAAACCGAACTGGCATTGATATAAACAGTAGTTCACCGACGATTTCGCGCAATGTCATTATTGGCGGTAACGGCACATCCATTAATTATGGAATCAATATTGTTGGTTCAGCAGCGCCTACCATTACAAATAACCTAATTCTCGGCGGCAGCGGCTCTGGCTCCAATAGGGGAATTCAATACGCAACATCCGGTACACCGGGCGCGGCCCTGATCGCGAATAATACGATTAACGGAGGTACGGTAGACCCGGCCACCGGCATACTGTTAAATGCATCCGCGGTCTCTACTAATCTAACCATTAGGAATAATATCATATTCAATTCCACCAATATTAACTCCTACTGTATTTTTGAAAATACTGCAAATGCAGATCCAACATTATTTCAGAATAATAATCTTTTCGGTTGCCCATCGGCTCTCTACCGTGACCATGATACAGCGACGAGTGTAAACAACCTTACAACGAGCATAACACTACCGACGGGCACTCTTGGTAGTATGGGCAACATCAGCATCAATAATACAGGAAATCAGTTATTTATGAATATTAATGGTCCCGACGGAAATATCCTGACCTTTTCTGACAATGATTGGCGCTTAACCACCAGCGCGGCAATTTGCGAGGTCCGTGGTGGTGGTCAAGATCTCTCGACAAGTTTTGTGACAGATAAAAATGGGGTGACACGCACGATTATGGCATTAGCGGGCTGCACACCAGCGAATTTCGGTGCAGCCAATTGGTCAATGGGGGCGTATGAATCTAACTGAAATTCGCCTAATCAAGCGCCGGACTCACTATTCCATTTGGCTGTGTGGATTTAGCTTATTGATTTTTGTTCTGGATTTTTTCCTCGCATGTAAAGGGTATAATTCACAGGAATATCTCGATGCTGATTTTATCGCTGAAGATCTGACGCCAATTGACTTGCTTGCTCCAACTCATAATTCAACTACTTCGAAAACGCCAATTTTTACGTGGTCGCGCCGTAGTGGGGTAAAACGGTATGTTTTTGAACTTTCCAAATCATCAGATTTCGCTGAAATCATTCTCCGCAAAAATCTCCTTAATAACGCGTATGAACTAAACAATGACGATTTGATTGGCATATCCGCACTTGATGCACAGAGTTATCATTGGCGAGTTGTGGCGCAGTATAAGCACCAGAGTATCAACAGTAATTCTGCGATTATGCATACTATAGAAACGAACATTGTTTACGTAAATGCAAATATGACGGGTAATCAGCTGGGAAATAAATCTTTTCCCTATAAAACTATCCAAAGCGGAATCGAAGCAGCGAATTCGTTGCGCAATGGTTCACCGACAATTACCTGTCAAGTTTTCGTAGCCCAAGGAATATACACAGAAACAATCCAGCTGCGCCCTGGAATTAGTCTTCGAGGTGGATATGAAGCAAACAACTGGACCAGAGATATTTATGCTAATCTAACGAGTATTATTGCTGCAAGTGACGCGGCGGTTCGTGGCGGAGCCGATATTACGACGGCATTCACTGCTACTACCGTTGTTGATGGTTTCACTATTACCGGTGGTAATTTCTCATCCAATGCCGCAATCTCGAACTATTACGCTTCACCGACATTTTCAAATAACGTAATAAATGGTGGGGCGGGAAATTTTTCACATGGCATCTCCAGTAATTATGCCTCATCCCCTGTAATTTCGTATAATACGATTTCAGGGGGAAACGGCGCCAACAGCTCGCGCGGCGTCTACGAGAGCGGTTCCGCATCGGTAATCAGCAATAATATTATCTTTGGAGGCAATGGGATATCGAACAGCACAGGAATAACGATAACGAATACAGCCTCCCCCACTGTCAAAAACAACCTCATTGTAGGCGGAAACAACAGCACAAACAATTACGGTATTAGCACCGGTGGCGGCGGCGGCGGTACCATTGTGAATAATACAATTTTGGGTGGAAGCGGAAGCGGTAACAACTATGGAATAGGTATGGCCGGGGTAGTGCTCCCGACTGTTATTTCGAATAATACGATTAATGGTGGGTCCGCCGGCACAGCGTATGGGATTCGCATGTTTTCCGGTGCAACTCCAGAAATTAGGAATAACATAATATTTACCAGCGTAGGTACGGGTACTTGTATCTACGAAAGTGCAGCTGGTGACGATCCTGTAGCGATGGAAAACAATAATCTTTTTGGGTGCACAACAGCTCTTTATCGCGACCATGACACCGGGGCAGATGTAACAAATCTTTCAACCAGTATTACCTTACCCACAGGCACTTTGGCGAGCATGGGTAACATCAACGTAGACAATACGGGCAATCAACTCTTTGTCAATATGGTCGGCGCAGACAATGACATCAACACCATGACTGACAATGACTGGCATCTCACCGCGAACGCTGCGATATGCGACGTCCGAGGCGGGGGGCGAGATTTATCCACATCCTTTACTAGTGATAAAGACGGGCTAACGCGAACCATTTCAGCGATTACGGGCTGCACGCCATCCAATACCGGAGCGAGCAACTGGTCGATGGGGGCATTTGAAAGCAATTAGATTCATAAGTGCTCACATAGCACGTGTCCCAAGCCTGCGACTTGCTGCTGAGGTGGCCTGTTGCATGGGGATGTTAATACCCGCCTCCTTAAACGCCCAAACACTCAAATCTGTAATGACACTTGATTTCATCAACATCGAGAAAAAGGAAAATTTCCAGTACCTCGAAGCTTCGTTGACCGATGCAGTACGCGAAAAACTCAAACAGAATTTCGCATTCAAAGACATTACACCAGACATCTATCAACCGGTAGCGGATCAGAATTATATCTACCGCAAAGATTTCTATACCGAAACGGCGGCAACGAATTTGGGCCTATTGGCCAAGGGCGATATCGTCATTGCAGGCGGTTTTCGGATTGTTGAAACCCGAAAGAATACTGAAATCCGCATCTCAGTTCTGCTGATCGATACGGCCAAGAAGAAAAATATTGCCGAATTTACTGAGAAGGCTCCCGCCGACGCAAGCATTTTTGAAACCGTCGAAAAAATTGCTACGCGTATTACCAAAGAGGCTGCGGCGGTTCTCCCGAGCAAAGAAGATTTTCAACGCAAGGGATATTCAACGAGCGAAAGCAGGCCATGGTTCGGCGAATTGGCGGTGGGTCTACGCGCGGGTGGCACCATATATTATGAAGGTTTAGCACGCTATTTTAAACCCGAGCAACCTGCAATCAATATGAATCTGACGCTCTTTTTGCCAATTATCTGGCAACGTTTCTTTGTACAAGGTGACCTTACAATCATGCGACATTACTTGAAAGAAGGTAACGATGCCATTGTTCAAACTTTACAGCTTTCTGGAACGACGTCAAACTATGTTCTTATTAACTACGTCGGAGTTTCAATCTCAGCGGGTAAATACTTTGCAATATTGCCGAAAATTGGTGCAGGTTATGTAATGCAAACGACTCAGGTAACCGGCAGCGCGCAGGGTAATTTCAATAATGGCTTTATTGCCTTTGGCGCGGGCGCAGACTTACTCTTTTCGATAAATAAGAATTTAGATCTGAGTTTGGGGCTTTTATCTTTGGGTGAACTCGAGCAGTATACGCTTACTTATGTGTTTCAAGGAATGTTAGGTATAAGATTGAGGCTCTAAACCTCCCCCACTAATACATCTGTACTATTGCCTTCAGGCTGCAAATGGTCTATAATTTCCGTATGAGAATGAGCCCTGATGCTCTTCGGCTGTCTGCCGCCGCGCACGCGGACAGCGAAGGTGCGAGTGATCTGCCCATGGGGCTATTGCTTGGGAATTCCTGGAAATCTTCGCTTGGCAGTATGGCAAAAATGCGACTCAAAATACTTTCGGTATTTCTTCTGGGTTCGACGCTGCACGCGGCAGCACTCAAGAAAGTTCTTATTCTCGATGTCGTCAACATCGACAAAAATACGAACTATGACTATCTCGTCGGGTCGATTACCGATGCGTTCACCGCGAAGCTGAAAGAAAACTTTGCCTACTCTGAAACCCCCAAAGAGGCATGGCAGAAGGCGGCAGTTGCGGGTGATTTACCTTTTGAAGATGAGTCGTATACGCGCACCTATGCGATGAGCTTGGGTATTCGCATGCGACAAGATATCGCCATCAGCGGCGGCTTTCGTGTCGCCGTGTTGAACCGGCAGCAGGTGATTAAGACGACTCTGTTCCTGATCGACGTAAAAAACAAGAAGGTGATCGACGTCATCGAGAAGAATATGCCGCTCACGGGTGATTTGTTCGGTAAGGTGGATGAACTTGCGATAACGCTCACTGAGGCCGCCAAAAAGGTTCTGCCCGGCAAAGACTACTATGCAAAGAACGAAACAGAATTCGAAGTAGGGCATCCGACGCTGCGGTTGGTGAGCGAAGCATATTTTTTGACGCTCGCAGGGCCAGCGAAGTTTAGCGAAAGCAAATCTTTCATCACGCCGTCGCAATCTCCGCAACTTTATGGCGCTGGTCTCAGGGCACAGTCTCAGTTGTGGCGCAGGCTTGAATGGTATGTTCAGGGAATGTTTTACAGTTCGTTTTCATCTCTCCAGAGCGAGCAATCCGGCACGGCAATACCGCAGACGATGATGGCTGGTAGTGCGGCTGGCGGGTTAGGTTATATCTTCCCGTTTTCGAAGCGCTTGAGCCTGACGCCCTGGGTCGGCGGCGGCTTTTTCGTTGGGCAGACAACGCTGCAGTTCTCAAATTACGTGCGCCACCCCACGGACAGCACAGGGACTAAAGTCGCATCGCAATCCGCGCTATTCTACGGCCCGACAGCGAATGCAGGCCTGGGACTCGGTATTATCGTAACAGATGATGTGTTCTTAAACCTTGGTGCGGTTTCGATGGCATTTTTTAACGGGCAGGGCATATCGGCGACCCTCGGCGCGACGATCAGCGGTTCATGGCGGTTCTGATGCAACATTTAGAAACGAAAAAACAGCTCAGGCAGTTTATGTTATTCACAGCGCTGTTGTTTTCCGGCGCCTGTCAGCAAGATCCCGCGTTCTTGCTCGACTTCGGCAATTCGCGTCTTGAGGTAATTATCAACGGGCAGACTTATGCGTCGGATTCAACATACAATTGGGGCAATGCTTCAACAGATTCGCCGATCACCATAAATGGTACTCTGCGTAATAGAAGTTCATTTGCCATAACACTGGCTGGTTCACCGCTAATCGCCGTGGGTGGCGCAAATTCATCTGAAATTTCGGTCAGCCAGCCAGCCGGTTCGGTACTGACTGCCGGTGCCTCAGAAAACTTCACGATTACGGTTACTCCTCACTCCGCATTTTCACGATCGGCCAAAATCACCATTCTCTCAACTCCAGGCAGCGATGTTTATACTCTCAACTTATCGGGTTACCGGCATGGCCTTGTAATGGTCCGTGACGTAAATTCTGGCGCCGGTAGCGCCAGCCCATCATTTCTGCGCATTATAGGATCAACGTTGTATTTCCGCGCCAATGATGGCACGAATGGCGCAGAGCTCTGGAAATCTGACGGATCAAGAGACGGGACAACGCTGATCAAGGACATTAATGCGGGTGCTGGCAATTCTAACCCATATGGCTTTACGAGTTTCGGCGGCATTGTTCTCTTTGCTGCGACCGACGCCGCGACCGGTACTGAACTTTGGAAGACCGATGGTACGCTCGCCGGCACCGCATTGGTTGCTGATATCAATGGTGGCGCCGCAAGCTCAAGCCCCAGTGCAGGTTCTGGTCCATTTGTCGTTCTCGGGGGCCGCGCAATTTTCTGCGCCACCACAACGGCCGCGGGCGAAGAATTGTGGAGTACCGACGGAACATCGGCTGGTACAACACTGATTCAGGATCTGAATCCCGGTACGGCTGACGGATGCAGGACGCCGGTCTTCGCGCATAATGCAAACTACGTCGTCTTCAGTGGCGAAACCGCGACGGACGGCAGAGAGCTCTACCGGAGCTCCGGAGTTGCAGGAAACTTGAGTATGATCCATAATATATACCCAGGAGCGTCTAATGCAAATCCGACAGATTTCTTTTCATTTGGCGGAGTAACAGTTTTTCAGGCAAATGATGGTACAAACGGTTCAGAATTGTGGAAAACGAACGGGACGCCAACCAGCGCAAGCATGGTCGCCAACATTCGGCCAGGCCTGAGTAGCGGAAATCCGCAGAATTTTGCGGTCGTGAATAATACTCTGCTCTTTATGGCGCGCCACGATACCAACGGTTATGAACTGTGGAGCAGCACTTCCGCGCTGGCGGGTGCGACATTTTTGAAAGACATTAATGTCGGTGCAGGCGATAGCCTGCCCGAATTTATTACACCATTGGGTAGCAGTGCCCTATTTAAGGCCTGTGCCAGCGCAACCGATTGTGAACTCTGGATTTCAGATACGACCGGGCCAGGGACGGTCTTACTCAAGGACATTAATCCCGGCGGGGCTGCAAGCTCTAATCCGGCAAATTTGACGGTCGTGGGTTCGCTAATTTATTTTACGGCGACCGACGGTGTCAACGGCATCGAGCTGTGGCGCAGCGATGGCACTGAGACTGGTACCTATATGGTTGCAGATATTAATCCCGGTGCCGCCAGTTCATCGCCGGGAAACCTCACCCCTTACGGCGGCAGTCTTTATTTTACCGCCACGACAGCGGCAAATGGAACCGAGCTTTTTCTCTACGTAGCACCACCATAAAGATTGTTTTATCCCGGTCAGAAAGCCGGCTGTTGCGCACTTTGATCTGATTTCGGTTTGTTCTCGGTTGCGGGCAACTCGCACCGTAGCCCGGGCGAATCAGGCTTTACACCGGCGGAGATTTAGGCTCTGCAACTCTACCGATGAGCAGTCTCCTGAATACCTAAATGGCAATCACAGATTTCGCCGTCCTCATCGCGTACTTTCTGCTACTGCAACTCGTGGGTTTCACGTTTGGCCGCAGACAAAAGAATACTGCGGATTTTTTTTCGGGTAACCACACGCTACCGTGGTGGGTGATCTCTGCATCCATCGTCGCGGCGGAAACCTCGAGCCTGACGTTTATTTCGATACCCGGCCTTGCATATACAGGTAATCTCACATTCATGCAGCTCGCGTTTGGCT
>JAEUSA010000216.1 GCA_016788945.1 Leptospiraceae bacterium | reverse complement strand
CTCGGGAATCTCGACCGCCGCCCATTCGGGTACCTGCATGATCTCGCAGGCAGTGCCGTCGAGCGGGCCGCCGAGCGTGCTCTTGCGTAAATCGTCGCTTACCGGGCGCTTCGCAATCCAGTTCTGCGAAAAGGTCGGCATCACGCGGTCGCCGACTTTGAAGCGCGTGACCGATTTGCCGACCGCGACAACTTCGCCCGCGCCGTCAGAGAGCGGTACCATGGGCAGTTTGAGTTTGGGGTTATAGTTGCCAGTGACCATTAAATAGTCACGAAAATTGAGCGATACCGCCTTCATCGCGATGCGGATTTCGTGCGAATCTAAATCCGCCACCTCGCGCTCGCGCAGCTGGATATTTTCAATGCCAAAAGAATTTTCGAGAACGTGGGCTTTCATGCAGAGCAGGGCAACGCTAAGAGTTAGCGTGTAAATCGCGAATGGTTGTATAGCATTTGACAGCCGTCAACAGGTAGAAACCTTGCATTTTCTTCAGGTTAGCATGTCGACCCCCTTCTCGTTCAGCGATAGCCCCGGAAAGAATGTGCGCGATGGCCTCGTTGTTACGGGCTGTGCTGCGGTTTTCGTTTTGGCTCTCAATTGGCTGTCGGTCTGGTCGGGGCTTGCTTCTGCGCGTGATGTTGTGCATGGTGTCAGCAGTGAGTGGGTCAACGTTGCTGAATATCAGCCCGCCGGCTATTTCAACGCGCCATGGTATGACGCGCACAGGGCACGCGATCTGGCCTTCGGTAGTAATGTGGCGAAACTTTCCGATGGGCGCGAGTGGCGTTTTTACTGCACTCCGGTATGCCTGACCTATTGGAGCGATAAAAATAACCGGGACGAATGGGCCGGTGGCAAAAGAGTGCGCATGTATTACCTGCAACACCTGCGGCGGATTTTGCGCTTCGATGCGGACTGAACTCCGTAACGAAATTCGCTCAGTGTAGACGGTGGGGTTTGAGAAAATTCCAAATCAGTTGACGTCCGCGCGGGCGGCGCTGGCAGCTGGTCGCGATGCAACAGAGAACACTCATCACGAATGGCACACTCTATGACGGTAGCGGCGCGCCACCGGTTGCCGCTGATGTGCTGATCGACAATGGCAAAATCGCCAAGATCGGCCCGCACGGCAGTATCAAAGCCGCGAACGCGAAAAAAATCGATGCGAAGAACCATTGGGTCACACCCGGCTTCATTGATACGCATACACACTACGACGCCGAACTGGCACTTGCCCCCGGGCTCACCGAATCGGTGCGGCATGGCGTGACGAGCATTGTCGTCGGCAGTTGCTCGGTCAGCTTTGTGTCATCTGAGCCTGAAGACTGTTCCGATATGTTCACGCGCGTCGAGGCGGTGCCCCGCGAAATTGTATTACCGCTGCTCAAAAAAGTGAAGAAATGGAATTCACCGGCGGGCTATCGCGCCTGGATAGACAAACATCCGCTGGGCCCGAACGTCGCCAGCTTCATCGGGCACAGCGATCTGCGTGCACGCGCGATGGGGCTCATGCGTTCGGTGTCTGGCGTGAGACCTGCTGAGAGCGAACAGAAATTTATGGAAACGCACCTGAGTGAAGCTCTCGATTGCGGTTTTCTCGGCATGAGCTGTATGACCAATCCGTGGGACAGACTCGACGGTGACCGTGAATGGTCGAAGCCGCTGCCCAGTTATTTTGCCCGCCGCGCCGAAAAAAAGCCGCTGTTAGAAATTCTGCGCCGCCGGCACCGCATACACCAGTCGGCCCCGAACCTGATCACGCGGGTTAACGTCCTTGGCATGGCGCTTGCCGGTGCGGGCATCGGCCGTGACGCGCTGCGCACCACACTGATTACCATGATGGATCTCAAGGCTGATCCGTATGTGCTGAACCTCACGCGCGCGCTGGCCTATCTTGCCAACACCGTGTTGCGCGGTAATTTTCGCTGGCAATCTCCACCAGTGCCGTTTGATCTTTATTATGACGGTTGGGATAGCGTATTGTTTGAAGAATTCAGGGCCGGGCAGAAAATACGCGACGCTGCGAAAGACGTCACCTCGCGCCAAAGATTGCTCGAAGACGCGGATTTCAGAGCGAAATTCCGCAAAGACCTTCTACGCAAATTTGCACCGAAAGTCTGGCATCGCGACTTGGCCGATACAGTTATTCTATCATGCCCTGATAAAAAAACCGTCGGTAAAAGTTTCGCCGAGGTTGCGCACGAAAGGGGCGCCGATGCGATTGAGG
Source organism: Leptospiraceae bacterium (assembly GCA_016788945.1). Classification (GTDB taxonomy): domain Bacteria; phylum Spirochaetota; class Leptospiria; order Turneriellales; family Turneriellaceae; genus Turneriella. The sequence goes on along the minus strand of JAEUSA010000216.1, from coordinate 4,657 downwards.
TTTTTCTCGACATGCTGCTCACGTATGACCGTGACATTCGCTGGCACACCTGCCTCGCCAACCACCGGCCAGAAAAGCTCGCGCAAATTATGCAGAGCGAGGCGACACTGATGAGCTTCGCCGATTCGGGCGCGCATCTAAGCAATATGGCGTTTTACAATTTCCCATTGCGCATGCTGAAAAATGTGCGCGACGCAGAGCTGCGGGGTAAACCGATCATGCCCATTGAGAAAGCTGTCTGGCGGCTCTCCGGTGAACTTTCCGGTTGGTTTGGTCTCGATGCCGGATTAATCAAAGAAGGTAAGCAGGCCGACGTCGTTGTGATTGATCCGCAGCGGCTCGACGGTTCGCTCGAGCAAGTAAAACTGCAGCCGTGGAGCAAGGGTTTCAAATTTGAACGCCTCGTGAATGGCGGTGAAGCCGCTCGGCACGTTTTTATTGCCGGTAACGCGGCGATCGCGCATGGCAAACCCGTCGCGGCGCTTGGCAAAAAGCGCATGGGCAGGTTTCTCGAGAGCACGCTGTAGACTTCTGCAGCGGCGGCAAAACCAACGACGCAATCTATCTATTCTTTGTGTTCGATTTTTATTGAATACGATATTTTCTTCTTTTCGCGCGCTTCGGCAATTGGAAAGAATTTAATCGTCGCGGAATCTATTTTTTCGTATTTAAAATCCATTTTGCCGGGTTCGAAATCACCCGGGAAGGTGCGCTCGATTTCTACATGCACGCTGCGGCCGAGAGTGTTTTCCAGTTCGTTTTCGTAGAAGTATTCTTCGACCCAACTTTTGACGTAGTGCGACTTGTCGTACCGGGTATCGGTGACAAAACTATAACGTTTGTAGTTGCGCGTAAATGTGCGCAACACCACTTCGCTCGTTACACCCGTGTCGAGTTTGACTTTGTCACCCGTTGCGACGTATTTCATTGTCACACCCCCCTGATAAGAAAGGTTGCCTTGAGAGTCTTCGCGAAAGATGTGTACGCTGCCATCGGGCAGCGGCGAAACTCCGAGACTGGTTTTGGCATCTTGTCCTTTTTCTTTCGTGTTACGGAATTCATAGAATTTGTGCACTTGGCCTGCGGTAGTTCGGTCAGAGGCGCGGTAGACCACCTTTACCGGTACTTCGCGAGCGCTGAAAGCGCGCAGGCGCTTCTGCCAGCCATTGGGAATACTCTCTTTACCTTCGACGGTGAACAGAAAATATTCTGATAATCCCTCTTTGATAACATCTTTGGGTTTATCGCCGTCTTTTTCTTCGGCATCTTCGCCGGCGACCGCTTCGGTCGTCGTCGCAGGCATAGCAGGTTTGCGCTCCGCCTTGCGCATACGACCCTCAAATTCGCGGCGAACCGTCTCGCGTTCATCTTGGTTGAGATCTTTATAGCGCCATGAACCTTGCGCGAGTTCGGCGATGTTTTCGACAAGGTTGACGGTGCCCACGACGAGGCGCACTTGCGCGTTCGGATAATCTTCACCCGAATTGTTATTCACGCGCACGAAACCGTCGACGCTCATACTCTTTTCACTGCCACCCGTAATGATCGTGTAGTCGGCGTTCCACGTAATGCCTGAGGTGAAGTAGTTGATCTCGACGCGCGCGCTGCCCGAAAAGGTGCTCTCGATATTCCATTGCAGCCGTTGGCTGCCATCTGGCTGGGCGTCGGTTCTGCCCGGGGGAAAACTCGTATCGGAGAGCGTCAGATCGTTTTTGTGCGTGAGAAAAGTCAGCCGCAGTGAGGTCGGGTCGATCAGGGTGCCCGCCCACGAAAACTGAATCTTGTTACGGCCGCGCTTGAAAGTCAGTTCGCGTGATTCTTTGACCATGGTGATATCGGCACTGTTATAGATCGTCAGCTGCACAGCCTGACTCTTGGGTACCGTAACGAGCTCGATATGCGCGAAGGTCGGCAATGTGGCGAACGTAAGGTAAAAAATGGCAAGCTTAAAGCGCAAGATTCTCCCCACTCGCATATGCCTATTTGACGTCAAATAGAGAAATGGGTTCAGTTTTTTATGCATTCAACTGCTAACCTCCAATTGACAATCATTCTCGATTAGCTTGACGCGGCATCGGCAAACGCCTCGAAAAAATATGGTCGATTACATCTTTGCCGGGGGAATTGTTACTGCAGCCGCTATTTTCCTTTTCCTTTATTACCGCCCCCGGCCCGGTAAAGCCGGTTGTGATAAATGTGCCTCGACCTCGGCCGGGGCCTTGAGAATACATGCCGAAGGTCAGCGCAGGCCGTGAGAAAAGTAAAGAAGCAACAACTCGTGGGCAGAAACCTCGCCGCCCTTGCACCCGGCGACGGCGGAGTGATACTTGAAACACCGGCACACAACGAGAGGCTGGCCGAAATCGGTCTCGTCCGCGGTGAGCAGGTGCAGATTCTGAAAGTCGCACCTTTTGGTGATCCCGTCATTTTACAGGTGCTCGATGCCCCGGTGATTGTTCGTCGCGCTGATTTAGCGGGAGTTCTCGTCGCGTGACGGCCCCGGATTCTGCTACAACCACTCTGCGTGTCGCCCTGATCGGTAACCCGAATGCGGGTAAGACAACCGTCTTCAACGCTCTCTGCGGTACGCGCCAGCAAACAGGCAACTATGCCGGAGTCACGGTCGAAAAAAAGACCGGCAGCCTGCGCGGGTATGAGTACATAGAAATCATTGATTTGCCGGGCACTTATAGTCTGCAGCCGAAATCCGCCGACGAAGAGATTACCGAGCGCGTGCTTTCAGGCCACGCCGGAAAAGAAAAAGTACCCGATCTGGCAATCGCGGTCCTCGATGCGTCGAATCTCAAGCGTTCGCTCTATCTTTGCCTGCAGGTGATTGAAACGGGCCTGCCCGTGATCGCGGTGGTGACAATGAGCGACATCGCGGCCCGCCGCGGATTGAGTATCGACATCGCTAAACTTTCGAAGCAGTTGGGTATTCCTGTTTATCCCGTCACTCTAGCGACGAAAGAGCAGGTGGCTGATTTAACTGCAGCTATTGCGACTCACCCTCACCCCCTATCACCTTCTCCCAAAGGGAGAAGGGGCAAATCAAACTCCCTTCGCTCTGTGGCAGAAGGGCTGGGGATGAAGGTTTCGATCGAAGACCGATATGCGGCGATCGACAAAATTTTGCGCGGTGTTCTGAAAAAAGAACGCGCTGCGAATACGCTAACACAGAAAATCGACGCACTGCTCACGCACCGGCTGCTGGGCCTCGTCGCTTTTGCCGTGATTATCGGCGCGATGTTTTTCAGCATCTACGCGGGTGCGCGCCCTGTAATGGACCTGATCGACAATGCGATGAAGATGCTCGCGGCGAGTTTGCGCGGTACTCTGTCGGCTTACCCGGTCACCGCCTCGCTCGTCGCCGATGGCATTATTGCGGGGGCAGGTTCAGTATTTGTTTTTCTGCCGCAGATCATGATTTTGTTTCTCTGCATTTCGATACTTGAAGAAACAGGTTACCTTGCGCGCGCCGCGTTCCTTATGGATAAGTTGCTCGGCTGGACAGGGCTCAACGGGCGTGCGTTTATTCCGCTGTTATCGAGTTTTGCCTGCGCCGTACCGGGCATACTCTCGGCGCGCGTCATGCCGACCGACAGGGCACGCATGGCGACAATACTCATTGCGCCGCTGATGTCGTGTTCGGCGCGGCTGCCGGTCTACGTTCTGTTCATCGGTGCCTTCATCGAACCGCGGTTCGGCGCGCTGTGGGCGGGTATTTGCCTCTTCGCGATGCACCTCGTCGGCATCAGCGTGGCGATGCCGCTCGCCTATTTGCTTAACCGCAAGATTCTCAAAACCGGCGAAAGTCCATTTCTGCTTGAATTGCCCGAGTACCATATGCCGCACTGGCCGAATGTATGGCGGCGTGTGTACGATGCAGCGATGAATTTTCTCAAGCGCGTCGGTGGTATTATTTTCGCTCTGTCGATTGTTATCTGGGCGCTGGCATACTTTCCGCACTCGTCGAAAACGACCGAAGCCGAGCTGGCGCTGTTTGCCAAAACGAACGCGATGCGCAACGAAGCGGCTCTCTCGCTGCTCACGCATGTACCGAAAGATAAAAGCGCTGAAGAAAAAAAGGCGGAGCTCGAAAGTAAGCTGCGCGCGGCCCACCTCAGAGACAGCCTGCTGGGCCGTTTTGGCCGCGCGGTTGAACCGGCATTCAGTCCTTTAGGTTTCGACTGGAAAATTTCGGTCGCCATTCTGGCGGCTTTTCCTGCGCGCGAGGTATTCGTTTCAACCCTCGGCATCATTTTCAGTGTCGCCGATGCGAAAGATGATCCCGCGGCGCTGGGGAAAAAACTGACACACGAAAAAAAGCCATCGGGTGAAGCCGCGTACGGCGTACTGCTTTCGATATCTATTATGATCTTTTTCGCGCTCTGCGCGCAGTGCATGAGCACCCTGGCGACGATCAGGCGTGAGTTGATGAGCACAGGTTGGGCCGTGACGGTCTTTTTTGCGCTCACCTCGCTTGCCTATCTTGCCTCCCTTGCCGTCTACCAGATCGGCAAAAGGCTTACATAACCGGGGCTGCGCGGCAGGTCGCGAAAACGCACTCAAAGCGGCTAAGAAGCCTGTATGATGCTCGCGCCAAAAGCGTTTTTCAAATGATACGCAGCAATCCCGAAGACTCTTACGACCTGCC
>JAEUSA010000057.1 GCA_016788945.1 Leptospiraceae bacterium | reverse complement strand
GTCGCAATCTGGCGCATCGGCTCTTCGAGAGCACGCATTACGATGTTCTTACCGGTATCTTGATCGCCTTCGAGCTTCAGCTTTTCAACGACTTCGATAGCCTTGAGCAGAGCCAGACCGCCGCCAGGAACGATACCTTCTTCAACCGCTGAGCGGGTTGCAGACAGGGCGTCTTCAACGCGTGCCTTTTTCTCTTTCATTTCAACTTCTGTCGCAGCACCGACGTGGATAACCGCTACGCCGCCAGCGAGTTTCGCGAGGCGTTCTTGCAGTTTTTCACGGTCGTAATCAGAAGTAGTCTCTTCGATCTGCTTCTTGATCTGCTTGATACGGTGCTGAATATCAGCGTCTTTGCCGCCACCTTTGATGATCGTGGTATTTTCTTTTTCAACAATCACTTTTTCGACTTTACCGAGGTTTTGGATCGTCGCGCTTTCAAGTTTCTGACCCAGCTCTTCAGAGATCACATGGCCTCCGGTGAGGATCGCGATATCTTCGAGCATTGCCTTGCGGCGGTCGCCGAAACCCGGAGCTTTCACTGCCACGCAGTTGATTGCCTTACGGATGGTGTTGTACACGATGGTTGCCAGCGCTTCGCCTTCGAGGTCTTCGGCGATTATGAGCAGCGGCTTACCAGCCTGTGCAACTTGATTGAGAATCGGAGCGATGTCTTTTACCGCGCTGATTTTCTTGTCGTAGATCAGAACGTACGCGTTTTCGAGCGTCGCTGTCATGTTTTCTGCGTCAGTCACCATGTACGATGAAACATAACCGCGGTCGAACTGCATACCTTCGACGGTGTCGAGGGTGGTTTCGATCGATTTTGCTTCTTCAACAGTGATCACTCCGTCTTTGCCGACTTTTTCCATCGCATCGGCGATGAGCTTGCCGATTTCAGGATCATTGTTGGCAGAGATCGTTGCTACCGCAGCGATGTCTTTGCTTTCAACTTTTTTAGAGATCTTGCCCACGTATTCAACGACAGCTTCAACAGCTTTGTCGATACCGCGCTTGAGATCCATCGGGTTTGCACCCGCAGTGACGTTCTTGATTCCTTCGCGCGCGATTGCCTGCGCGAGAATTGTTGCCGTTGTTGTACCGTCGCCGGCTACATCATTTGTCTTAGTAGAGACTTCTTTGACGAGCTGAGCACCCATGTTTTCATACGGGTCTTCTAGTTCGACTTCTTTTGCAACAGTCACACCGTCTTTAGTGATCGTCGGTGCGCCGAACTTTTTGTCGATCACGACGTTACGTCCGCGTGGACCGAGAGTAACTTTTACCGCGTTCGCCAGCTTGTTGATGCCTGACATCAGTTTGGCGCGTGCGGTTTCATCATATTCGAGAATTTTTGCCATATTAACTCCTTAAATTATTCAACGATCGCGAGAATGTCCGATTCGCGCACGATAAGATATTCCTTACCGTTTTCTTTGATTTCGGTGCCGCTGTATTTTCCGTAGAGCACCTTTTGACCAGCTTTGACTTGCAGCGGAACTGTTTTGCCGTCGTCGGTCACCTTGCCCGGGCCCGCAGCAACTACAACACCCACATTCGGCTTCTCTTTTGCCGTATCGGGAATGAAGATGCTGCCGATCTTTTCTTCTTTTTCAGGCGCCGCTTCAATAAGAACGCGGTCTGCCAATGGTTTTATCGCCATAATGTCTTTCGCCTCCAACAAATATGTTTGCCAATGAGCGATAATCGCTCTGGCACTCGCTTTGAGATACGCTATCACTCCACAAGGAAGCTGTTAGCACTCTCTCTGCCTTACTGCCAATTTATTAAATTCAGACAGGATGGCAAAAATTTTTGATCTTCTCTGCGCAACCCGCCTATTACTGTGCAGCCGATCTGAGCGATCATGGTAGCCTGACCATGCGCGCCAGCTACGAGGTGCGCCTTTTCCGCTGACGGCCTACCGCGAAACCAGCAACAGTTTATCGGAGAGCGGCAACTCGTCATCGTAACCGAATGGAACGATGTTGTAGGTTAGCTGGAATGAAATATTGATTTCGCGAGCCCATTTGCCGTCTGTCAATAAAGGTTGGCTGCCAAATTCCCGGCGCCCCACCCTGACCAATTGAGATCCGACCGAAAGACCTGCCCAAAGTCTGCCAGTGAAGCGGTAGACATAACCAAGCGCCGGATCAATCTGCAGAGTAAACGATTCATAGTAATAATCTCCCTGCCGGTTCAGGCGCCATAGTTGCGATTTCCCTGAGACATAAAAAATAGAATGGCGATGTTCGAGAATCAGCATTAGAGGAGCTGCAAGCTGATTCAGCTCCGTGTTTGTACTTGAGTATGCAAGATTACCGGAAAAGGCAAAACGTGTATAACTGAGCCCTGTCAAAACCTGCATCGCGTTTGCCCGGTAACGCCACATGCTTGACACCGCGATAGATTGGCTGTCAGTCTCGCGCGCAAAATTTAATGCGGTGGTCATGCGCCAGTGAAATGAAAAATCGTTTCGCAGCCGCAGTGAATATAGCTCGCTGTTCTTGGAAGGTGCGAGAACGAAAGTGGAATCTGCAAGCGAAACCGGGCTGGAGTAACTGCCAGAGCTGTCATTGGGTTTATACACGCGAGCAACGCCATCAATGCCCCAGCGCAACCCATAGATACTGAACGAGAAGGCTCCCATGCCGCCCCAGCGATCACGCGGTGAATCAAATGTTGCACGCGAGGCTGCCGCCTCCACACCGAGACTCAAGAACGTCCAAAAATAGCTGAGCATCAACTTGTTCTGTGAAATCGTCCCGGGCCGCGAATGTCCATCGGAGTACGATGTGTTGCGTGTCGTCACTCCGAGGCGAAGTTTGTCGACCGATGCATAACCAAAGCCGTCAGCCTGTGTTGTGTGAAGACCATAATCTAAAACGGAATCAGGACCTTGATTGGTATACGAATAACCCGGTCTGAGCATGCCCCCGTAGACAGATAATGCATGTGGAACGGAAAAACTGTATTCGCTGACGTCGGTCAGTGGATCGACGGCGTCACCCGGCAAAATTGTTCCTAACGGATACAGAGCATAGACAGAACTGCCGCCTGAAAAGAATAGGCAGAGGATAAATGTTGTTTTAGCAAAAGGTCTGAGCCAATTTTTCACGCACTGGATCTCCGTGCGCTCAGCAGTTTTCTATGCGGCGCATTGAGTCAACCATGTTTCGGCCTCATGGGGATCAGAAAAAAACCGTTCGATGCCCGTGCCGAACCGGCGGTCGTATTCTTCGATCTTATATGTATCTTGATGCACATGCACCGCAGCGGTACAGCGAATACCATCTGTCGTCGTCACCGGCAAATTGTCTGCTTCGGGAAAAAGAGCAAGGTAGCCTACCCGCCAACCGTAACGCGATAGGGTGAGCGGAATCACCGCGCGGTAACTCTTATGCGCTTCGACGCTTTGCGGCGCAAGACCGAAAAAGTTAACATAAATACGAAAACGGGAATCTGACGGCAGGGCGGCGAGCGTGGCCTCGAGGCCGCGTCTCCACAGCTTGACGTCAGCGACGTCAACCGGGCCCGAAAGAGTCGTCGTCACTATACCTGTTGCCGCATTCCATGCGGTCGCCGTCTTTACCGCGTTATCCATCCGCAAAGGGTATAAAATGCTCGGAAAAACGGCAAATTTTGTCCTAAAACCGCGAGATTTGCTATATTCAGACCGACATTATATCATGACCACAGACGACCTGCGCATTGAGGGATTAAAACCCCTGATACCACCGGCAATCCTTATTGAAGAACTGCCACTCAATTTCGCGGGGCAAGCTTTCGTCAGTGCGTCGCGCGAGCGCGTGAACAAGATTCTGAGCGGCGACGATGATCGCCTGCTGGTGGTCGTTGGCCCGTGCTCGATTCATGATACCAAGGCTGCGCTCGAATATGCCGGCAAATTGGCGGCGCTGCGCCAGCAACACCACAACGAACTCGAAGTCGTCATGCGCGTCTATTTTGAAAAACCGCGCACGCGCTCGGGTTGGAAAGGACTCATCAACGACCCGCACATCGACAACTCATTCAAAATAAACGAAGGCCTGCGCATGGCGCGCGCGTTGCTGATTGAACTGACGACGCTCGGATTGCCGATCGGTTGCGAGTTTCTTGATACCATCAGCCCGCAATTCATTGCCGATTGCGTAAGTTGGGGGGCGATCGGCGCGCGCACGACGGAAAGTCAGGTGCATCGCGAGCTCGCGTCTGGTCTTTCCATGGCGGTGGGTTTCAAAAACGGTACCGACGGAAATATTAAAATTGCGATCGATGCGATTCACGCAGCGCAGACCCCGCACCATTTTCTTTCGATTACCAAACAGGGTGTTGCGGCCATCGTGCACACCAAGGGCAATCCGCACGGGCATCTTATTCTGCGCGGTTCAACGAAGGGTCCGAATTATGATGCAGCAAGCATCGCGACAACTGCGGCCGAATTACGCTCCGCAAGTCTGCGCGATGGCATTGTCGTCGACTGCAGCCACGGCAATTCGCAGAAAGACCACAACCGGCAGCCGGTGGTTGCGCGCGACATTGCGCAACAGATTGCCGACGGCGAAAAAGCGATCGTCGGCCTCATGCTCGAAAGCCATCTTAAAGAAGGAAACCAAAAAGAAGCCCCGCTGGCGAAACTCGAATATGGTAAATCGATTACCGATGCATGCATTTCGATCGATGCCACAGCTCCCGTACTCGCCGACCTTGCCGCTGCGGTCAAAAACCGCAGGGTGAAATTACGCGGCTCCGTGGCCTGAAATTTCTTGCGCAATAAATTTTCCGCCGCATACGCTGCAAGCTTGCTGACCCTCGCAGCCTGCGGTAATTTCGCCCCGCCGGACGAAACGAAAAGAATCGACCGCGAAACTGTCAAACGCGCCGAACTTATGGGCCATCGCGGCGCCCGTGGCTTATGGCCTGAAAATACCTGGCCTGCGTTTCAGTCTGCGATCAGCCATGGCATGACGACAATCGAACTCGATCTCGTTTTGACTGCTGACAACGACCTGATCATCCATCACGATACGTCGACGAATCCACGGCTCTGCTTGGGCGCCAACGGGAAAAAGCTGTTTGCGACTTCGATCTACAAACTCACCGTCGCAGAGCTGAAAAAACTCGATTGTGGTTCGCTCAAAGATGAAAAATTTCCCGAACAGCAGCCAGTACCGGGCACGCAGTTGCTGACACTGACTGAAATGTTTGCCCTCGTGCAGACTTTTGAAGCACAGGAGCCTGCGGCGGCATCCGTGCGCTTTAACCTTGATGCAAAATTTCCCGCGCGCAAAACCCCGTCGGATAAAGAGCTGCGTGACTTCGCCTCTTTATTGATCGGCAAGGTCAAAGCAGCGGGCATGCTTGATCGCTCGATGGTGCAGTCGTTTGAGCTGCGCTTGCTGCCGTATATCAGGGAATTTGCCCCCGAAATCAAAACCGCCGCACTCTTTCAGTGGAGCGGCTGGCCAGGCATTCCGCATCGCTCGCGCGAGACCTTGGTGTCAATGACTCAGGCTGCGAAAGCGGACATCATCGCACCGAATCGCCGCGATACCAACCGACGGCTCGTTACTCTCGCGCACGCCTATGGACTGGCGGTCATTCCCTGGACTGTCAATGAAAGCGATGAAATGCAGTCGCTCTTCGCGATGGGCG
>JAEUSA010000016.1 GCA_016788945.1 Leptospiraceae bacterium | reverse complement strand
AAGCCGTCGGCGCCGTCGCCGGTGCTTGGTGCCGGTGCAGAAAATTCCGGTCCGATGGATTTTCCTGCGCCGGGGCAGGGAGCGACGATTGGCAAGATGCCCAAGGTCGATGGAGCGCTCGCGCAAATTCGTAAGAAATATTTTTATCTCGGTGAACTGACCTGGCGTGGCGGCTTATTGTTCAATAAAGAAACTGGTGATTGGGCAGAAACCCGGAAGACTGCGATTGAACAAGACATCTTTCGTCAGGCAAGTCAATCCAACAATTCAACGAATCAATCAGTGCCGCTTTCTGCCAACAGTACCATGAATTATCTCGTGGGTATTGAGGGTTTGCTGGGTGTCAACATCGACCAGTTGCCCGGCTTGCGCGATGCAAAGTGGGCGAAAGACAAGAAGTTTCTGCGTATCGGTTTTCATGCCTATATGGCTCCGCTATACAAGAATACGACGCAGACCATCGCAGGCCCTTTTTCGTATTATGACCCCAATGCGATTACGCCGACGCGTACTTACGGAGGCTCGGTACAGGTTGACGAGAATTTGCTGAGCGTTGCCCCCGGGATGAGCTTTTTTTATTGGTACGAGCGCGGTATTTTTGACCGCCGCATCATGCCATACCTCGGGGTCGAAGTGGGTCTATCGATCATTTATGGTAAACGAAAGTACACTTTATTGGCACAGCCGACCTCTGCGGTGGAATCAGGTAATAGCGTCACTTATAACGTTGAGGCCAACTTGCAGGAGAGTATAATCAACGATTTTGGTTTTCGTGTGATGCCCGCTATAGGTTTTCAATTCCATATCAGTGGGGGGCATTATATTGACCTGCGCGTGGGCTATCAGATTCAGGAATATAACGTGACGCTCAACAGGCGGGGATCTCTCACTGAAACGAAAAAGGATGCCAATGGCAATTTTGCCGTTACTTGGAGCGAAGATTTTCTCGTCAAAAGCCGCACCGCGAAGCTGTCGCAGAGCGGGTTTGTCGTGTTTTTGGGTTATACAGCGGGGTTGTTCTGATGTGGACCTCGAAAATTAGTTATAGGATCAATACCATAAGGCGGAGCCTTATGGTATTGATCCTGGTTATTTTCTCAAGCCACTGTCTCGGCCGTGCGACACCACCCGAGCAGGTAAAGCTAACGCAGCAGCAAAACGAAGTTTTGGGTAAATTCGCGCGGCAAGTAGGCGAACAAGAAATTAATATTCTGCTCAAAGATCCCAACGACCCGACGCTTCCGGGGCTTCCGGTTGGTGACCTGCTCTATATTCTGTCGAAGGTAAACGAAGACAAGCTGATTCGTTTGGTTAAAGGCATTAGCGCGACGACGACACTCGAACTGATTCTGGCGATCAAACGCGTCGGATGTACGCGGGCCAACAACGTGCCCGTCGTTGCGCAGTACACATTTAATGCCACAGTACCGCTAAACACGCCCAACGACGGCCTCAACTACTGTAAATGGAATCATTTTCATCTACCCAATATCATGGTACAGTTGCTCAATGGCGCCAATAGCAATGGTCTGCAGACGCTGATTGATACGGTGAATCATTCATACACCACGCTGAACTGCGCATCGAATGCTTCGGGCTTTTTGGATGCGAATCAGGCTTTGTGCCCCTCGACCACGAGTGGTGCCATAAATTCTGGTAACAATTTGCCTTACGACGCGACGGTATCGCATTATTCATTCCTGATGAAATTGGCCTATGTTGTCGTCGGGTTTGACACACCGACTGCCGGTGATCCCAATTTGTCTTCTGATCCGCTCATTGGTCCACCGAAGCTCTACAACCTGATGAACCTGACGCTCGACGGACGCGATATGGTTTTCTTGCTTAATTCATTTGATCAGAATGCCTGTCCGGGTGTTGCATCGACGACTTCAAATTGCGTTTATGTCGACGTGGCTAACGTGCTGACAACGTATGCTGCCGCCGGCGATCTGTGGGCTGATATTGCGGCAAATAACCAGTTTCAAGGGCTGCAAAATCTGACCAGCATCATGGCTCAGGTCACCGACACTTCTAAAATGGGAACGCTCGTCAACGGGTACCGCACCGCCCGTTTTAATACCGGTCAGGATGATGCGCAAATCAGGTATTACATCGACCGGTTGAAAGTTGTCCTCGAACATTCAGCGCCGATTGCCTGCACTGCTGCGACGTTCCCGGGTACGGCGGCCGAACAGGCATTGCAATACTATGTGAATCCCAACGGTGGTAATGCGGTATGGAATACGAAACTCGCCACCCTCATTAATCTCATCACGAATGTGAACCGCATGATGGACCTCGTTTATTATATCGAAGACGGTTACGATATTAACCACAACTCGGTTTATTCATGCCCGAATCGCGGCCTCGACAACCTTTTGGTAATGCTGAATAACCTGAACAGTGTTGCAGCCCACAATGCGCCGAATACGACAAACAATGAATTAATTACTGCAGCGTACCTCATAGATAATGTCGCTCTGGTACCTCTCGCCGCTAACCCGGCTAAGCGCAACAAGGTTAAATACCTCGTGGAATACATGGGCAATACGCTCGATGTGTTGCAGCTTGCGTGCTACACTGCCGTTGCAGACCAAGTGGACGGAGTCACCCCTGCTGACGCGACTCCGGAGACCTGCGACAATCGTGGCCTCATAAATCTGGCTGCTGATGGGTCGAAACTCAACGATGCCGCCGTTACGGACCTTACGGCTGCCGGGCAAAAGCTCACCAACCTAACTGGCCAGATTACTGAAATCGAAGACATGCGCTTTTTGGTACGAAAAGTCAGTATGTCTAATATGACACAAATTATCGCGGGTCTGCAAATTGCCAGTACCGTAAACGTCGCAAACCTCGTGAATCAGATCAACGGCGCTGATTGCTGGGGTGAAAATTTTGGCGTTGTATCGACAACGATTACCGGGGCGGGTGCGGGGTACACTAGTCCTCCCACTGTAAGTTTTGTCGGCGGTGCCGGTGCTACGGGTAAAGCCGTCATCGAGACAGACGCCGTGAATTTTGCAGCGACCGTTGGGCAGGTGAAGGACGTCATTATTCTCAACGCAGGCAATGGTTACGCCGCGCCGCCTGCCGCTGTGACGATTAACTTTGCCGGTGGCGGCGGTGCCGGTGCCACCGCCACGGCGCGTTCGGGAAGCTGTCGCTATAACGCTGGAACCAATGAGTATCGGGGTTTTCCTTCTTCGGCTGTGGCGGGTGCTACGGGTGCAACGGGCCTTGGCAAGATGGTTAACGTAATCAATCACATTGTCGGCTCACCCACAACCGTGGTGACTCTCATTAACGGTGTGACCGACGGACAGAAACTCGGGCTGCTGATCAACGGCATTGGTCGTTCATCGAACCTCGTCGGCGTGATGAACGCTACGGTTGATGCAACACGCAACAACAATGCAACTATTACCGACCTCATTTCTTTACTCAATACGACGCCCCGCGTCGATGTATACAAGTTAGTGCATATGATGGATTCACTTGGTGATGCGTCGGAGATGGATACCGTGCTCACGATTCCGGCTGGTGACCATGACATGGTTGCACAGCTGATCGCCCCTTACAGCCGCACCGGCAATGTTGTGAACACCAATTCGGGGGTAGGTTCTGCGCAAATGGCGAACCTAATCGCTTCACTCTCGATGCACGGTGGTGGCGGTTTTACCGACGGCTCGCTTATCGCGTTAGGTGGTGGAGTGCAAGGCCGACTCAATGTTGCCGTCGTCAACGGCATTACCGGCACCAATATCACGGGTGCAGGCAGTGGTTGCAGTGGGGTGCCGACAGTGACAGTGGGCGGCGGTGGCTCGAGCGCCGTCATTGTCCCGTATATGTCTGGTGGACAGGTGATACGCTTGAATATTCTCAATAGTGGAACCGGCTACACAACGAATCCGATTCCTCTGACGTTCGCGGGTGGCGGATGCACAGTCGCACCTACCGGCGAGGCATACTCGAATGGTGTCGGAACCATTACCGTTCTGAATTCGGGTACGCCGGCAACATACAATACCTCATTCCAATTCGCAATTGCGGGCGCATATCCGGGTACAGCTACCGCCGCTGTGACAGGTGCAATCAATACAACCCCGGCGTTGGGTCTTTCTTCGGTGATTGGCGGTACGGGCTACACCAATGGCGATGTTTGTCCGCTGGTTGGTGCCGGGGGCAGCGGCGCCTTATGTACAGTGACGGCTGCCGGCGGTGCAGTAACCGGGTGCAGTGCTCTTACGGGCGGCGCGAATTATGCTTCTGGTCGCATCGTGAAGATTGGCGGGCGCGCGGCAGCGGTGGCCTACGTGTCGGGTGGTAATATTGCCGTCGGGCTCGGCAGCGCGGCCGGTGGTCTGAAGATTGTACAATCGGGTTGCGGTTATGCAGGTGCTCCGTCGATTCAGGTGGTCGGATGTACCACCGAACCAACAGCGGTCGCTGTGATGACCGGTAGTCGCGTAACTGATATCAACGTGACCGCGGCCGGCACCGGCTGCAGCTCGGGCGCTAAAGTAATCATTGGAGATGTGAAAGCGACTGCGCGCGTGACAGCCACTGTGGCCGCAGGTAGCGTCACAGGGTACACGGTTGTGAACGGCGGGGCAGGGTATGGCGCGTCAGCCAGCGTAACGGTTATGGGCTGTACAACGGCGCCGACCGCGAATGCGACGGTAGTCGGTGGCGTAGTGACGGCTGTCAACGTTGTCACGGGTGGTTCGGGTTGTACGGGCGCCCTTGCGGTGTACTTGAATGGCGCGACCTATGCGGCGCACGGTGATGGCGCTTCAGCGCTGGTAAATCAGGTTACCGGCGGCATCGTGACCTCGATGAGTGTATCAGACGCTTCGGTTAATGCGGCGCAGCTTGTTCAGTTGGTCGATCGCGATTCTACCGGCCAAGGAATTGCCATCAATCTTTCGACAGCAGACCTGAATGCGGGTGGTATCTCGGCCCGCGAAGCACTGGTGCGTTTGCTCCACCATGGTGTTACCCCCGTAGCAACTTCGTCAATGGCTTGGTATAATGCTTCTCTTGGTGTAGGTGGCCCTGCAGACATGGGCAATGACGGTCTGGCCAATGGCAATCAGGTTGCCGGGGTATACGTTCTGGATTGGCCCGGCTTGGGAACTCAGCACATCGCCGGAGCAATCCTCAACAATGTGGGTTCAGCGTCAACGCAGACGCTCGTTAACCTCGTTAACAGCAACGTCACCACGTTTACCGACATGTCTGTGGTGATGGGCTGCGGCGACCGCTCGACCTATTCCAATGGTTGGACAACTTTCGGATGGCAACAACTCTGCACCGAATCGGGTCCGGGTGTCTGGTAATCTCTGCTATCAGGTAAATTCTTGACGGTCTGCGCGGCAGACCATCTGCAAATGCAGCGCCCTTGAATCTGCTGTTTGCCTATTCTCTCTTTGCCGGCATGTTGATTTTTTCAGCATGCATTTTCCATATTCTCTATTTAAATAGCGCGGCGCCGATTGTGGGCTGGTTGGTGATGTTGCGCTATACGCTTGCAACGAGCGCCGCGGCGTTTGCCGTGCCGGGGTTGCTCTACCTTATCAGCGCCAATCTTCGCGTGCGCCGCTTCGCACTGTGGCTTGCGGGCATTATTTTTTACTACTGTCTGACTGTACTTATCGGCGACATCGCGTATTACCGACAAGCGGGCAAACATTCAACGATTGAGCTCATGCTCTTCTACCAAAATTTTGTCGACGTCTCGTTGATGGCGATTCGCGATTATACATATATCCCCTTGCTCTATGCCGGCATTGGTGCTGTGTTCTTCTGGTTTTGGCGACGTCTTGTGCATCGAGAGCAGGTTGCATCGACGAAGTTACGCCGTCGAGTTGCGGGTCTGCTATTTTTTATTCTAGCTACGGTCATTGCCTTTCGCGGCGGATTTCAGGGGCGCCCGCTGCGGCCTGCCGATGCTTTTGTGCATCTGACGCAGGCGCACGGCGATTTCGCGCTCAATGGAATTTATACATCATTCTACGCTGTCTTTCACCGCAGCTCATTCCCGGTTTCGGGCAGTGAAGCGAGCGTTCGCCGCGTGCAGCAATTAATCGGCAGTGCCAATGAAATGTTTCCCGCGGTTGCGACGCCGTTTTTTCGTCACGCAAGCCCGAAAGCGGCGAGTGTGAAGAAGAATGTTGTGTTTATTCTGCTCGAATCGTGGTCGGCGCGGCGCGTGGGTGCGTATGGTGACAGTATGGGGGCTACCCCGTTCTTTGACTCTTTAGCGCAGGGCGGATGGTTATTGACGAATGCTTATGCAACCGGTCGGCGTTCTATCGCTTCGCTACCGTCGGCGGTGAGCAGTATACCGACGCTCTATGGCTCACTCTACATCACATCGCCGCATGAGCAGAATTTTCAGCGTGGCATGGGTCAGATATTCGCCGAACAAGGTTATGCCACACATTTTACTTATGCGGCAAAAGCAGGTTCGATGGGTTTTAATGCTTTTGCGCGCCTCGCCGGTTTTTCGCAGATCTTGACGCGCGAGAGTTTCCCGGCCAGCGCAGACCACGACGGTGTGTGGGGTATTTACGATCACGTGACATTCGCGCGCGCTTTAGCGGAAATCGACGCCGCGACAAAACCGGTCCTTTCCGTAGTTTACACTCTGCATCCGCACCCGCCGTTTACTTTACCGCAGGGCAATGACCATTTTGCCGCGTCGCTACCCCGTGCGAAATATTACAATGCGCTGCGCTATTCAGACAACACGCTGCGCGATTTCTTCAATGCGGCGAGGTCAAAACCCTGGTTCAAGGACACGGTGTTCGTACTGATGGCCGACCATGCATTTGAAGAAAAACAGGGCCGTGATTCGTTTCGCATACCTCTGCTTTTTTATTCGCCGGGGTTCATTGCTGCGCGCAAAGACGATCGCGTCGCTTCAGAGCTGGATGTTCTACCAACTGTGATCGATCTGTTGCAGTTAAAGACGGCGCATGCCTCGATGGGAAAATCGCTGCTGGCCCCGGGTGAGCGTTTTGCCTTCATCGATGTCGAGCATGCCGGCGGTGTGATCGTCAGCGAAAAGCGCCGTGAGTTGGTGCTACTTTTCGGTGCGGAAAAATTCAACGGCTACTATGACATGGTCGCCGACCCTGAATGGCACCGTATGAAAACAGAGCCACCACTGCCAGAAAATGCGATGCAGACATTTCGTGATTATGTCGGCGTCATGGGTTTCGCCATTGCAAAAAACCGCATAGCGCCTGCCACCGGGAAAATGCCCGATGGTTGACATGCTGTCGAAAATGCAGTTTTCGACAGCATGCAACATAAAAGAGCAAAAATCGCGCTGATCGGTGCAGGCCAGATCGGCGGAAATCTCGCACTGATGGCAGTGCAGAAAGGCCTGGGTGACGTCGTTCTTTTTGACGTGGTCGAAGGGGTGCCTCAGGGCAAAGCGCTCGATCTGTATGAATCAACACCAGTCGACGGTTATTCGAATTCGCTGACCGGGACCAACTCGTACGACGATGTCAAAGACGCAGATCTGGTAATTATTACTGCTGGTATTCCGCGTAAGCCTGGCATGAGCCGCGATGATTTGCTCAATACCAACGCAAAAATTATGACCGATGTTGCGACGAATCTCAAGCGCGTCGCCCCGAATGCGTTTGTCATTGTGATTTCTAATCCGCTCGATGCGATGGTCTATCTGTTCCAAAAGGTTTCGGGTTTTCCGAAAAACCGCGTGATGGGTATGGCCGGTGTGCTCGACGCCGCGCGTTTCCGTACATTCATCTCGATGGAAACCGGCGTCAGCGTTGCGGATATCAGCGCCTTTGTCCTTGGCGGCCACGGCGATACCATGGTGCCGCTGCCGCGTTACAGCTATGTCGGCGGCGTGCCACTGCCTGATTATCCTGGTCTGACGGCCGCGAAGATTGAAGAAATGGTCGTCCGCACGCGCAACGGCGGCGGTGAAATTGTCGCGTTGCTGAAAACGGGTTCGGCTTTCTATGCACCGGCCGCATCGGCAATTGCGATGGCAGAGAGCATTCTGCGCGATCAGCGCCGCGTGTTTCCGGTCGCGGTTTACTGCGAAGGCGAATATGGCTACAAAGATCTGCACATCGGTCTGCCGGTCATTCTGGGTAAGAATGGCGTCGAGAAAATCATCGAAATCAAGCTGACCGCCGAAGAAAAAGCCGCGCTCGATAAGAGTGCCGAGGCAGTCGAGGTTCTCAAGGCTGACCTCAAACGCTTAAATTTCGTTTAACCCTTTGTTGTCGGGTTGTAGGGGTAGGCTTATCCCTGCAACCCCGAGCCTGAGCGCGTCGTATGCGCACTGTAAAACTCGTCTAATATCCCTACGGGGATGTTTCACTTCACCATAGCGAATCCCGATAATCAGTATAGAATGCCGAGGGTAACTCATGCCCTGATCTTATGGAGCGCGGTTTTTTTCGCCACTCACGAAGTTGCGGCTCTCACCGAGTGCAGCCCGGTAACGGTGAATGCGCCGTCTGCCGGCGCGCTTTTGCAGGCGACCATTGAAACCGAAGTCTGCAATCAGGTAAAAAGCAAGTTCCAGACCGCGAACTTGGGGCCCGTGATGGGTTACATGGCGAAGGCATACGCCGCGAGCAGCAAAGGGGCGGTGGCGGATTACGCAACCAACATGCAGGTATTTGCTCTTGGCGCGGGTGTCACCGTAGCGGTGAACAATATTACACCGGCCTTTACGACGTCAGAACTCACGGCTCTGAAGAACAGATTTTCGTCGGGCACACTTCCCGATGCAGGTGCGGGGGTGGTCGCCAACGCTTCGCTCGGTGTCAGTTTCAAGCATATGCCATTCAAGCGCCGTGGGTGGTTTGATCCCAAAAATATCAATGTCTATGCTTCATTTTTTCTGCTGCCGACCATGAGCTTTGATGTGTATTCGTTAAAGTCAACTTCAGCCAGTGCGTACATTCAGTATAAACTGCTGCCGATGCGCAAGATACCATTCGGCCTCATGACCTGGGGCGGTCTCGATGTCGGTTTAGGCTATTCGTACGCTTCGACGACCACCTCGGTTTCAAGCACAACGAAAATAACCAGTGTTGAATTTGAGACAAACGGTAAGCGCGTCGTCTATGAGCCGACGGGTACGCTGGCGATAACCTACACTTCACACGTTGTTCCGCTCGAGGTCTCGACAAATTTTTCATTGTTGTATTTTCTTTCATTCGTCGTGGGTGGTGCAGCCGACTTTCATATTCTGAGTTCAGCCGAGATCGCCGCCAATATTTCCGGTGTGGTCAAAGTCGACGGTGTCAGCACGAGCGACGACTATGCGCGGTTTTCAATGAGCGAGACTGGCAAAGCTTCGGCCGTGGGATTTCGTACGTTCTTCGGCCCGCAATTTAACATCTGGAAGATACGCATCTTCACTCTCGCGCATATCACCAACGATGCGAGTTATGCGGTCACTACCGGGGCAAGGTTTGTATGGTGAAGGTTGTACTTTTCGCGTTAGTAATCTTCGCTGCTCATTGCGCCCAACCTTTCGTGATGAAGCCCAAGCTTTACAACAAGCCGGTTATGGTGGGGCAGGTGCGTTATATCGGCGGAGAGAAAATGCCGCCCGACCCGGCACAGGCGACCCCGTTTACGACAGAAATCGAGATATTGGATACGCCGACCTCATCGTCGAATGACTGGCAGCTGACACAAGATGAAAAGCTCGACCATAAACTGACTGCTGCGACGGCGCTCAGTGCGCGTGATGCGCAGATCAGCGAATTTCGATTTGGCAGTTATGTTTTCAATACCGTACTGTTTTATTTCGATAAAGACTGGATTCGTGTGTCAGGATATTCTGTGCCGAAGATTTTTGAAGAGCCCGAACGCAAGTATATGCTGTACGTTCGCCCTGTGGGATACAAAAAAGACAAGAAAAGGAAAGAGAAAAAGACACGTACTTCGCGCCCACGCCGGAGAGACCGATGAAAGTTCTGGTAATCATCGCCGCCGTGCTTGCTGTCAACTGCATCGGTAGCCGTCACAAAATCAAAACCGACGATCTGTCTTACGCGGTTTCGATGACGCCGCAGATTTACGGTTCTGACGGACGAGTCAAAGCGGAAAATATCGGACTCGAGATCATCGGCGATATTGAAGTAACGCACCGGTATTGGTCGCTGGTTTACAGCTTTGTTCCGCTCGGGGACACTACGCAACAGATGCGCACTTTTAACCAGACGATTGCAGCGCGCGGCGGGCAGGCGGTCATCAATTTTTCTGTAGAGAACGAGGGTTGCGATATGAACAATTTTGCCTACCTCGTGGCGCCGGCAGTGCTGCCGTTTTTTCCTGGTTGCAGCAAGATCACGCTGCGCGGAAAAATTGTCCGTGAGAGCCCGACGCGGTGAAGCAAATCATTGACATCACCGGCGTCGCCCTGACTCTCAGCATATGAAGAAGCCGACCAAGACCCCCAAGAAGAAGGCGGGCAAAAAAGTCCCGGTCAAGCCCGCCCGTATAGTGAAAAAAGCGGCGCAAAAAGTTAAGTCTGTCGTCGCGCGAGCGAACGACAAAACACGGCGCAAAGAGGCAGGGTTAAACGATGCGAGGCAAATGGTGCAAGAGAGGCGCTTTGAAGTGCGCCTCTTGGCCACGCAAGTTACTTTCGCCGCGCTCTCATTTAAAACCGAAGCTTTTGGTAAAGACGGTTATGTATTTGAGCCGCAAATGAGCGGCCTGTTGGTCGATTCATCGGCGGGCGGCTGCAGTCTGGTCTTCATGAAAGCAAACCCGCTGACTGCCCAAATCATGCGCGAAGCCAACTGTGTGGTCAAAATCGACCAAGCACCGCCAAGAAGGGCGAACATACGCTGGGTAAAAAGCCTCGATGAACGCCTTGTCAACGCCGGCTTCGCGTTTCCCTGAGCCCGGCCCGCGCGGTTAGATAGGCCTTTGCTTTACGCGCCATTTGACTCACTGTTTTTGCTCATATGTTGTCTGATCTCTCGCGCGATCTTGCTGCGAAAAAAATATCTCCCGTTGAGCTGCTGAATCGCTCACTTGCTGAAATTGACAAACACGACAGCAAAATTCGGGCGTTCCTCGCAGTTGAACGCGAGCAGGCGCTCGCGGAGGCAAAACGCGCAGAAGAACGTATCGCACAGGGCAAAGCGCTTTCTCCCTATGATGGTATACCGATCGGCATCAAGGACAATATTGTTACGCGGGGACGTGTGACGCAGTGTGCGTCAAAGATTCTCGATAGATTTGTTTCTCCCTATTCGGCTACGGTAATAGAAAAGCTACAGGCGTTGGGCTTTGTCACGCTGGGCCGCCTCAATATGGATGAATTTGCCATGGGCTCTTCGACGGAAAATTCGGCATTCCAGATCACGCGCAACCCGTTCGATACCGAGCGCGCGCCAGGAGGTTCGTCGGGTGGTTCGGCTGCAGCCGTTGCCGCGGGTTTTTTACCGGTAACGCTGGGTTCAGATACAGGCGGTTCGATTCGCCAGCCAGCCGCGTTCTGCGGCCTGTCGGGTCTCAAACCGACTTATGGCACGGTTTCTCGCTACGGTCTGGTCGCTTTTGCCTCGAGTCTTGATCAAATCGGTCCGCTCGCGCATTCGGTTTCCGACGTCGAAATCGTGCACAATGCGATCAAGGGTTTTGATGCGAAAGATTCGACGACAATGCCCGACAGCGCGTACAAGAAGTGGTCGGGTAAACTCAGCGATATTCGCCTCGGTGTGGATGAAAAAATGCTCGAAGGACTGACCGCCGAAGTGCGCGCCTCTTTCGATAAAACTCTCAGCTTTCTGAAAGGCAAAGTTAAGGCAGTCGAATCTGTATCGCTGCCGAGCCAGAAATATGGCATACCGGTCTATTATATCGTTGCGACGAGTGAGGCGTCGGCGAACCTCGCGCGCTTTGACGGCGTGCGCTTTGGTCACCGCAGCAAGGCGGCAAAGAATTTGGGCGAGCTCTATGAGAAATCACGCACCGAAGGTTTTGGCGCCGAAGTGAAGCGCCGCATTCTGCTCGGCACCTATGCCCTCTCGAGCGGTTATTACGATGCGTTCTATGGCAAAGCGCAGGCGGTGCGTGCTCTGATACAAAAAGACTATAATGAAGCGTTTGCCAAAGTTGATGCGATACTGATGCCATCGACGCCTTCACCGGCGTTCAAGATCGGCGAAAAAACGTCAGATCCCGTGCAGATGTATTTGTCCGACGTGCTGACCGTCGGCGCGAGCCTCGCGGGCATACCGGCTTTGGCGGTACCCGGGCCCAGCGATGGCCTGCCGATTGGTATGCAGCTGCAGGGGCCGAATTTTTCCGAAGAGTTATTGTTCGAGCTCGGCCGCGCCATCGAAGCAGAATTTCCGCAAAAGCGGGCAGTGCTCTGATACATGGCCTTTCTTTCTACACAGCCGTATAAGGGTACACGGGATTTTTTCCCCGAAGATATGCGCTTTCGCGAGGCCATGTTCGCGGTGATGCACCGCGTCGTGCGCACCTATGGTTTCGACCAGATCGATGCGCCGATCGTAGAACCGATCGACATCTATCTCGCCAAAACGTCCGAAGAAATCGTCGGCCAGCAGATATATTCTTTTACCGACCGCGGCGAGCGCAAAGTCGCGATAAGACCCGAGATGACGCCGACGGTCGCTCGCATGGTGGCATCACGCTTTCATGAAACACCGAAGCCCATTCGCTGGTATTCGATTCCAAATGTCTGGCGCTACGAACAGCCGGGTAAAGGTCGTCTGCGCGAACACTGGCAGCTGAACTGCGATATCTTCGGGGCAGTTTCAGAGAGGCTTGCCGACCTGGAAATACTGCAACTCGCCGTCGACCTGCTGAAAGGTTATGGCGCCGACGCATCGCATTTCAAAGTTTATCTCTCGCATCGGGCGATTCTCAACGGTGTGCTCGGTGGCGAGCTGAAGTTGCCACCCGAGAAATGGCCGAATATCGCGCGCATTATGGATAAGCGTGCAAAGGTCAAACCCGATGTATATGCGGCGATGCTTGACGAAGAAGGGGTCACGCCGTTGCAGCGCGCCGAACTCGATTTTTTTCTACTGGAGAAGCTCGACTATCTGAAGAAAAAATACCATCTTGAAGGCGCTCAATATGTGATCGATGTGATGAGCGATCTTGCGACGCTGGGTCTCGGCAGTTTTGTCGAATATGATCCCGCTGTGGTACGTGGTTTTGACTATTATACAGGCCTCGTTTTTGAAGTTTTTGACGCGCATCCCGAAAACCGGCGGTC
>JAEUSA010000209.1 GCA_016788945.1 Leptospiraceae bacterium | reverse complement strand
GACTCATTGACTGCAGAACTGTTCAAGGCATATAATTTTAAGTTCAATCTTAAAGAACCGCAACCGCCGGTATTGACTATCAATAATGATGGCAAACCGTACTGGGGCAAGTCAGATGCAAAGGTGGTTATTACAGAATTTTCCGATTTTGAATGCCCTTATTGCCGGCAGATGCAACCCGATGTACAGCGCCTGAAGGCAGAATATTCGGGAAAAATCAAATGGGTATTCCGCAATTTCCCGCTTGATTTTCATCCGCAGGCAATGCCGACGCATATCGCCGCCAGCTGCGCGGGCCGCCAGAACAAGTATTTTGAATTCCAATCGCGGGTGTTTGCGATACCTTACCGCGGTCGTGAGCTCGATATGTCGCCAGGTCAGTTAGAAAACATTGCACAAGGAATCGGTTTGAATATGCCGTCTTATAAACAATGCTTTGCTGACGTCAATGGCAGCGAACGCAGTTCTATTGAAGAAGACATGCGGTATGGTCAGAAAATTGGTGTCAGAGGCACTCCGACGATTTATATTAACGGTGTTCTTTATCAGCAAGAACGCTCTTATCCGGCGATGAAAGAGGCGATTGATAAATTACTCAATTCATAAGCTTTCATTTTTGTTTTTAACCTTGAATAATGAACCGGGGGAGCAAACCTCATTCACTGAATGCTACATCCTGGACGCGGTCGCCGCGAATCGATGTGATTGATACATGAAGGCAATCGTGCTCGGCAGCGGTACCTCAACAGGGGTCCCGATTGTCGGGTGTAAATGCTCCGTCTGTACGTCATCTTCACCTTTTGATAAGAGGTTACGCGCGGCAATTCTGCTGATCGGTGACGACCATGTTTTGATCGATACCGGGCCTGATCTGCGCTACCAGATGCTGAGAATGGGCATTGATCATCTGTCAGCCGTCCTTTACACGCATTTTCATTATGATCACTTATCAGGCCTCGACGACTTGCGCCCATTTACCTTCGATCACAAAGAGCAGCTGCTGTGTTATGCGAACATACAGACGCATGAAATTATTCTCAGCCGTTATCCTTACATACGCGAGAATGTCGCTTACACGACCGTACCACGGCTCAGAGTGGAAATGTTACCGGGCAATGAAGAAGATGGCTACAGTGCCTTTAACCTTGCGGGAATGCGGATTCAGCCGATTCGTATGGTACATATTCCGAAGGCGGGGGTATTGAGCACGGGGTTTGTGGTCGATGGCAAATTCGGGTATCTGACAGATTTTAAAGAAATCCATAGTGACGATGAGAAATATCTGTATAACCTCGAAGTCCTGTTTCTTGGTTCACCCATTGAGAAGCCACATATCTCGCATATTAACCATGGTGAGGCGCTGGCGCTGTTTGATAAATTCAAACCCGCTCGCGGTGTCATAGGCCATCTCTCGCATTATTATTCGCACGCTGAGCTTACGCAGCGTTGGCAGGGCCGGGCCGAACCCGCCTACGACGGCATGGAGTTCAAATTTTGAAACGAAAGGGGCGGTTAGCACGCTGTGCTTCAACAGCCGCCGCAATTTCGCCGCTGCTCATGCAAATTCCCTGACCGCGCGCTTCGGCGAGCATGATATTTTCCGCACTCTGATTCGCCGCGCGCATAATCTCTGCCGATATGCGTATCGATTGCGGTGAATTTGCGGCAATCGACGCCGCGGTCTCTTTCACTGCAAAATCAATTTCTTCGGCGGAAGCGACTAAATTGAATAATGAAGCGAAGCGTGACTCAGAAGCGTTGAAGATTTTTCCGGTGTAGAGCATTTCTTTGAGAATCGGTGAGGCGAATTCCTGAGCCCAGAACTCTGCGGCCATTCCCGGGTTAAGGCCGATGCGTACAAAGTTCATGCCGATTTTAGCGCCTGATACGACAAAGCGCATGTCGCAGGCAAGCGCGAGGCAGAACCCGGCGCCGACGCAGGCACCGTTGATGTGAGCTATTGTGGGCAATGGCAGACGAAAGAGAGAGAGATAGGACTGATAGAATCGGAGCATACTCGCCTGAGATTCGGCGGCACTGAGGCGGGTCAGTTCGATCAGATAATTCAAATCTCCACCGGCCGAGAACGCCCGGCCTGCACCGGTAAAGACAATAACACGGGCAGATGAAGATGCAATCATTCGGGCTAACTCAGCGCACTCGTCCGCCATCGTGGTGTTCAGCGCATTGAGTTGATCGGGATTATTAAGGGTTACTGTGCACACGCCCTCACTGCTCAGGCGTGCGAAGACTTGTTTGCCGTCGAACATCAGCCGAACAACAGCAGGTGTTCGATTTCCCAGCGGAAAGAAGCCTTGAGGGTTTTTGAATACCGGAATTCCATAATGCCGACAACTTTACGGGCACCCTCGATCATCATGTGCGTTTCGATCTTTTGTAGATTTTTATCACTGCTATAAATGTAATCCATGCCCATCGCGGTTCCATTTTCGAGCGACATGCGTACTTTGGCCGGGCGATTATCTGCAGAATATTCGAGGATCTCGATCTTGCCGGTAAATTTTCCCGTCTGGTCATACTGGTCGATTGTTTTCAGACGGTCATTCTCATAGAGGAAAAAAAGTACCTGATCTACTTTGCCGTCCTTTGCATAACTGATCGCCGTCAACGGCCGGCAGTCTTTACCGCGGAAAAAGGTCAGACTAAACGAGTTATCGGCAGGTAATTCGGCGCGGGCATCGTTGAGGCAACCATTTGCATACCTAATGACTTTGCGGTTGGTGGTTACCCCCGCCGCATCGGTCTGTGAAATGGTGACTGGTTGGCCCTGGTTATCGTAGGATAACAAAACCTTTACGCGCTCGTTTCTTCCCGGGCGGTACAATTCTAAAGATTCGATGCGCGCAGAATCTTCTGCGGACAAAAGCTGCAAAGGTATAAACAGAACACTGATCAGTATTTTTTTCATGGTGTGATAGAGACGAAACCGGGGCGGATTGTATGCGTAAATCCCATTTCTTCTGCAATCGCGATGACTTTTTCCGTGGCAATATTGCCCTTGGCCCCCGGGGAAAAGGGGCAACCGCCGATTCCGCCGGCAGAGGAATCAAATTGTGTATAACCCTGTTGCATGCAATAGCGCGTGTTTTCTGCAGCTAACTGGAATGTATCATGAAAGTGCCACCAGATTTTTTCGCGAAACGGAGATAGAATCTGCGACTGCAGCAAGTTTTCTATTTGCGTTCGTGTCGCGCGCCCGGTGGTGTCACCGAGCGAGATCTCATCGACGCGGTCAAATAGCGGCAGAAACAGTTTTAATCCTGCCACTGCATCCATAGTGCCCTGATAGGCGCAGTCAAAAACTGTAGAAATGTAAAGACGGATCGTCATACTTTTTTCAGAAGCAATATGAATGAGTTGATTCAGATCTTGCAGAGACTCTGCAACGCTGCGGTTGATATTGCGACGGTTGAACGTATCCGATGTCGCGCTGAACAAGGCAATATTGTGACAGCCGATTTCGAGCGCTTTCGTGAGTCCGCGTTCATTAGGGACCAGCAAAGAAAAACCCGCTCGGTGTTCTGGATGGCGCTCACTCACTTGGCGATAGACTTCATCGGAGTCGGCCATGGTGGGCACGAGTTTAGGATTTACCAACGAACCTACTTCAATTTTATTGAGGCCGTGCGACAGCAGCCGTGACACAAAATCGACGCGTTCGGAAACAGATAAAACACGGGAGGCTGATTGCAGGCCGTCGCGCGGCCCCACTTCGCAGATTTTCAACTCAGGCATTTTTTCCCTGTGCTTTTTTCTTCGCGCGCGCGGCGGCAAAAACAATACCCTGCGCATTGAGGTCAATATCCATGGTGAGGACTTCTTGTTCCTTGTCGCTGAGCTTTATACCCCGCGACTGCAGTTCGCGCGCGAAGAATGTATCAAAACCTGCGCGCGCTGTGGCATACGCTGTGTCTTGATTCGCCTGCGAAACCTGCTGAAAAATGGTTTCGGTTTCGTTCATGTATTGTTGCAGCATGTCGTGCGCAGCCCTGATATCTTTGACGATGCCGAAATGCGTCGGATAAACCTGAGTGGCGCCGGTTTCGAGTATTCGGCGGTAGCTTGCGCGCGATTCTGCCGCGTCAAAATCTGTCGGCGTCGTTGTCGGAAAGTAGAATGGCATGCTGCCATGCTGCAACATCGGATAGGCAATACCGAACGAATCACCGGTAAATATACTCTTCGTCGTTTTCTCGAAAATGACAAAGTGATGGTTTGCATGGCCGCGCGTATAGATGAATTCAAATTGTTTATCGCCTATAGAGATTATCTCGCCGTCAGCGGGAATAACCACACGGGCTTCGGGTACCGGCAACAAATCACCGTACATGCGGTTGAATGCTTCGTCGCCATAAACAGAACGAGCGCTGGCAATCAGGCGTGAAGGATCAATGATGTGCGGTGCTGCCCGCGGATGGGCGATGACAAGAGCATTGGGGCAATGCGACAGCAGTAATCCGGTGGCGCCTGCATGATCGAGGTGTACATGCGTAATAATGATGTGAGAAACCTGTTCTGGCTTGTAGCCAGCATCTTTGAGTGCAGTAAGTAGGGCAGGCACTGCATTGTTGGTGTTGTTATCGATGAAACACGCTTTGTCGCCCGCTTTGATGAGGTAGGCAGCGGCAACCTGTGGCATGATGTAATTGCAGTCGATGGTAATAATATCATTCATAGGTGGATAGCCCTATTCTATGCGCTTGGTTTTCGTGGGTTTGCACTTGGGCAAAACATCACGAAATGGCCACCGCGTTTGTTACAGGTTTTCGCTGTCAGATGGAGAGAGGGTGAAAACCGCTTTTTCACCTGCTTTATATTGCTCAAAATTGTCGCCGTCATCGACTTCTGAAATCTGCACATCGCCTTTAATAACTTCAATCGCGAATTGCGGTTCGCCGACGGGCATAGGTGAACCAAGCTCTTTGAAGCGCAGATGGACGTCATTATCGGGGTTCTGCGCAATACGGACTTTTGCTTTGAACGGTCCATTGTTGACTATGAAGGACGTTTTGCCCTTGTATTTGAGTTTGAAATCCGCCTCATTGCCTTCAAATGCCACTTCTGATCTGAAGGCATCGCCATTGGTGGCTTTGACAACGCGCAGTTTTGAACCTTGCCCAACGGTGATTTCACCGATTTTTTTCTTTTTGCGCATCAGCCGCAAAGATACTGCGCTTTCGTTGCCGCCGAATTCGCTGTTGAGTGCGCTTTTACCCCATTCGTCTTCAATGCGTATGGAGTCGTCACCGAGAAAGCCGATGAGGGTGAGGCCGGTGCCAACCGCCACTAACAGCAGCGCAGCCCGGCTGAGTATTTTCATATGGCGCGAATCGGTGATTTTGCGGAATGCACCCCTGATCAGATTATCACGCTTTTGCTCGGGCACGCATGTGGCCGGCGTCAGCTTTGCTAATGCCGCAGTGTTTTGCTGCTGAAATCGGCGTATGCCGGCTATGCGCTGCGCATTGCCGGCGGGCAGAAAATCGGCCGCTGCATCGGTGTAACGATGTGTAGCCGCTGCAAACAGCGTATCTGCTACTGAAAGGGAGTTACCTTTCACCTGTGCATTGCCTTTTGTTTTGCGTGCCATGCTTGACCTTTTTAGGGAGGCCCTGAAGAATTAAGTTGCCAGCTGATGTTTTGGCGGCGTAGCCGCCAAAACATCAGCTGGCAAAACTTTCTTCATGGTATCCCTAATCAAGATACGCTATTATCGGCAGGTTCGGACAATTTTTTTCGGCCTATGCATTTGTCCAGCCTCGTTATGTCACATAGGGGTGCCCAACCGGCCCGGCGGCGATAGAGCCTCATTCAAGCTCGACTTTTTCAATGCCCATTTTGCGCAGTTCTTGCTGAAAATAATGAAAAAGCTGAGAAACCTTACGGCGCAGGTGGCGGTCTGAGATTTGCAGCGACTCGGCAATGAGTAATTTGGGCTTTCCCTCTTCGAGCATGTGTAGCAGCATGATACCCTCGCCTTTTCGATCGAAGCGGACGGCCAGCTCGCGCAAGGTGCCACGCAATTCATGCCAAGCGCGGGCCTTGGCATTTTCGGTGGGGGCCTCGATGCGATCAAATTTTTCTTCGGTAAAGTGGGTGAGCTTTTTTCCCCGCCTGATGTAGTCGATTGCGCGATTATGGCATGAACGATAGAGCCAGGCGAGCTCGTCTGAAGTACGGATTTTTTCTTCACGCTTCTGCTTTAAGAACGAGATGAAGACGTCCTGAAGAACGTCGTGCGATTCATCGTCCCCTACGAAATTCCGCAGGTACTTGAGTAGCTGGCCCTTATGCTCCCGAAACAGGGCATCGACAGAGTTTTCCGCCGCTTCGGGCATGTTGCACAGCGGGGTTAATACATAACGGGTAAAGTTTATTGCGGAGCTATTGTTGCCGCATCAGGTGCAGCAGGTATTCCTGATTGCCTTTGCGCCCCTTAACGGCGGCCGGCTGTACCCCGATGACCTCAACGCCCATCGTTTTGAGTTTTTCCGTAAATTCCTGCACGAGCTGAAGGGCTTTTTGCGGATCTTGCAATACGCCTTTTTTTAGGATATCCCGCTCTGCCTTGCTAATTTCAAACTGGGGCTTAAAAAGAATGATGGCCTCTGCGGGTCGGTTTCGGGGTACCAATAAAGAGAATGCGCGCGGAATAATCGTGTTCAACGAGGTAAACGAAACGTCGGCGACAAACGCTTCGGGGCTATGTTTCAAGACGCTTGCCTCCATTTTCCGAAAGTCACAATCCTCGATAACCTGCACCCTTGGGTCGTTGCGCAGTTTCTGGTGCAGTAGACCACGACCGACGTCGATTGCGGCTACGTGTGCCGCACCCCGCTGCAGCAGCGAATCGGTAAAACCGCCGGTTGACGCACCGATATCCAAGAATGTCCGTCCCGCCACCGGAAAGGCAAATGCCTCTAAGGCAGCGTCGAGTTTTTCACCGGCACGCGAGACAAATTTTCTGACGCCGCGAATGCGGATGTCATCTGTTTCGCTGATTTTGGCGCCGGTTTTTGTGACCGGTACTTCATTCACCAGTACCTTTGCCGAAAGAATCAGACCGCGCGCTTGAATTTCATTTTCTGCCAGCCCGCGAGAAAGCAACGCCTCAAGCAGCAGCATTGGCTAACTCGACCGTGAGAGCAGTTCGCGTGGCAGGTTGCGTAGAAGTTGTGACTCCGGAAAAGCTTTGGAGGCATCGCTTTCGAGTTTTACAGCGATCTGTTCTGCCTTGACTCGAGCCCCCGGTAAACCCAACAAAGAGATGATGGTTTTTTTGTGCTGCTGTGCGTCTTTGCCCGCCGTTTTGCCCAACTCTGCAGACGATGCCGTTGCATCGAGCAGGTCGTCGGTAATTTGAAACAGTACGCCGAGCGAGCGAGCCCACCTGAACTTCGCCATACCGGGTACAGCGCTGCGGCCCATAGTCGGCAAAATCAGCGCGGCTTCGATAAGGCGTCCGGTCTTAAGCCGGTGCAGTCTGTATGTGCTAGCCCCAGCGGCTTGCATGTCGAGATACTGACCTGATACCATGCCTTGCGCACCGACCGCACGGGCAAAATAACGGACGGCGCTTAAGGGCAAATTTGCCTGAGCGAGCAATTCAAAACTCAGAGATTGCAGCAAGTCGCCGACGAGAATTGCCGTGGCATCGCCGAATTTCTTGTGTGTCGAAGGTTGGCCGCGCCGCATATCGTCGTTGTCCATCGCGGGCAGGTCATCGTGTACCAATGAATACGTATGCAAGCATTCGACGGCCGCGGCAATCGCGAGCGCGTCCTCATCTTTTCGCCCGGCGATACGCGCGCTTTCTAATGCGAGCACCGGCCGCAGGCGTTTGTTTCTGCCCGAGAGCGAATACAAAGTGGCTTCGCGTAGACCTGCAGGTGCTGATTTGAGCGAGCTTTGCTTGAGCAGCAAAAAAAAATCCCGCTCAAAGCGGGATTTATGGGCGCTCAGTATTTCTTGCATACCTGCAAGAATGCTCAGCTCTTTACGGGCATTATTGCCCTGCGAGTTCGAGGCCGTTAAAGAAGAACGCCGCTTCGATTTTTGCGTTTTCTACGGAATCTGATCCATGGACTGCATTTTCGCCCTTAGACTTGGCAAACAGCTTGCGGATAGTATTCGGCTTGGCTTCAGCGGGATCTGTAGCACCAATCACATCACGCCAGTGCTGGACAGCGCTGTCACGCTCGAGAATGGCAGCAACAACCGGGCCTGATGCCATAAAACTGCAAAGTTCGCCGTAGAATGGACGTGCCGCGTGCACCTTGTAAAACTCTTGTGCCTGCTCTGTACTCAGACGAACACGTTTCATAGCACGTATCTTAAAGCCTTCTTCTTCGATGCGTGCGAGAATTTTGCCAGAGTAGTTCGAACGAACGGCGTCGGGCTTGATCATAATTAAGGTAAATTCTTTTTCAAACATAGGTTGAAATCGGTGTCTGAGACAGGTCGTCAATCTATGCAGTATCTGGCATGTTTCGTTGACGTAATAACGGGCGGATCTAAACTTGAGTATGAAACAACCCACATTGATCAGAATTATTGTCGCCGTCGTTTTACTGACTAGTGTCGCCTGGAGCGATGCGGCACCTGAATTTAACCTTGAAAAAGATAAGAACGGCGTGAAGGTGTATACACGCAAAATCGAAGGCTCGGCGCTCAAAGAATTCAAAGGAGTTACGACGATCAAAACCTCGCTCATGAGTCTCGTCGCGCTCATGGACGATACCGATGCATACCCGCAATGGCTGCATAACGTGACCGTTGCCAAGCTTGTGCAGAAAGTTAATTTGAAAGAAAGGGTTACCTACACCGTGATCAATGCACCGTGGCCAGTTTCAGACCGTGATACAGTGACCTATTCGAAAATCGTGCAAGACCCCAAAAGCAAGATTGTCACGATCTATCTCAAAGGAGTGCCCAACCAATATCCGGTGCAGGGTGGCAAAGTGCGGGTTCCAGCGCTCAAAGGTTTCTGGCAGTTTATTCCCAATAAGAACGGTTATGTGACTGTCATCTATCAGGTGCATTCAGACCCCGGTGGATCTATACCCGATGCGATTGCCAATTCGACCGTGACCGACATACCTTACCATACTCTGCTGAAAATGCATCAGATTGTGAAACAGGAAAAATACCAGAACGGAAAAATTCCCGAAGTTCAGGAACTGAAATAAGAAATTTTTTCTGAAAAAAGTGTAACGTAAGCAGATTTTTGGGCGACACCGCCCAAAAGCGCTTATGCTCGCGTCATAATTTATCTGCTGTGTAGAAAATGCAGATAGTGCTCGCAAACTAAGTCCGGTGCTTCGACCTGTGGGTAGTGCCCCACGCCGGGTAATAGTTCGATGTGCGCTTTTGGGTTGCGTTCGGCAAACGCTTGTGCGAGATGTGAACCTGAAATCGGATCCAACGGGCCATTGATCATTTGCAATGGAACTTGCGTCGATTCCATGGCGCCGACCCAGCGTTCACGAAACTTACGGCGTTCTACCATATAGTGCAGCAGTTTCGGTACAATGCGGCGGCCATTGTTGTACTCAATTAGATTCCAGAACGCTTCGAGCTCCGCCTCACTTGCTTTTTGGTCGCCGAAAATGGCATCAAAGGAGGCGCGCAGCTTTTTCTTTGTGAAAAATTTAGCCAACAGCGGACCGAGCGGTGTCAGCATTAGCTTTTGGACCAGCAGCGGTTTGTGAAATTCAGGATACAGCCCGCCGTTGAGAAATGAAACCGATAACACGGCCGCGGTTTTTTCCTGGTGCCGCGCGAGCATTTCTTGTGCAACGGAAACACCATAATCATGTGCGAGAATGTGAAACGCGCTGATTTTCTGGTCAGTTAGATACGCGAGTAGAATGTCAGCTTGCTCGATAATGGAATAATGGTGATCAGCCGGTTTATCAGAGAAACCGAAACCGAGCATATCCACCGTGAACAGGTTGCAGTTCTTCGCCAGTGTCTGCCACACAGGCGCAAAATCGAAAGATGCGGTGGGAAAACCGTGTATCAGTAGCACCGGGGGTTTTTCCGGTGCCCGGGCCTGCTTGACAAAGATGTGGAAATTCTTGTAAGAAAAATAGCTGCCCGACTTCAGCCAATCGGTGACGGCGGGCAGCATACCTTGGCTATTTTCCGATGGCTTTGACGATTTTTTCCGCGCCGTCTTTGAGACCGTCGGCTACTTCAAGCTTAATGCCACTTTTCATGAGAATCTCTTTCGCTTCTTCAGCGTTGGTACCCGCCAGACGCACGACCAGCGGTACCGTGATGTTCACATTCTTTGCCGCTTCGATAATGCCGTTGGCAATGCGGTCGCAGCGAACAATGCCACCGAAGATGTTCACAAAGATGGCTTTGACATTCGGGTCGGAGAGAATAATTTTGAAACCGTTAGTGACAGTAGTGACGTTTGCCCCGCCGCCGACGTCGAGGAAGTTTGCCGGAGATGAACCGGCATACTTGATGATGTCCATTGTTGCCATCGCGAGGCCTGCACCGTTGACCATACAGCCGACAGCACCATCGAGCCGAACATAGTTGAGGTTATATTTAGACGCTTCGACTTCGAGCGGATCTTCTTCGGCTTCGTCGCGCAGGTTCACCTGCTCAGGATGGCGGTATTGAGCATTATCGTCAAAGTTGACCTTCGCGTCGAGCGCCATGACTTTACCGTCTTTTGTGGAAATCATCGGATTAATTTCGATGAGTGAACAGTCTTCACCGTCATAACAATTCCACAGATTGCTGAGAATGGTAATTGCCTGTTTTGCCATATCACCTTCGAAGCCGAGACCATAGGCGAGCCTGGATGCCTGAAAACGCTGCAGACCGATCGAGGGCTCAATCGTTTCTTTGAGAATCTTTTCCGGAGATTTGTGCGCGACTTCTTCGATATCCATACCGCCTTCGGTAGACACCATCATGACGGGCTTCGAGATGCGGCGGTCGAGAGTAATGCCGACGTAATATTCTTTGAGGATGTCAGAACCTTCTTCAATCAATACTGAATTGACCTTTTGCCCTTCAGGCCCGGTTTGCGGAGTTTTGAGCATCATGCCCAGAATTGCTTTGGCATGTGTCTTGGCCTCGTCTGGCGACTTGGCGAGTTTCACACCGCCACCCTTACCGCGGCCGCCTGCATGAATCTGGGCTTTGACAACAGCGACTGACTTACCGAGTTTGGTATAAATCGATGCGGCTTCGTCGGCGGAGGTGGTAACTACCCCATTGGGTACGGCAATCTTGTATTTACGGAATATTTCTTTGCCTTGGTATTCGTGAATTTTCATGGCGGATTAAAGCCGTGAATTAAACAGTGGGTCAAGAAAGAAGGTGGTTCAGGTACAATTAGAGATTGCCGGGCAACCGCTGGCGTTAAACGAGTTGGATGATCCTGTGGTTACATTGGCAGAACCACAATAAACGGCCGTCTCGGGAAAACCGTCGGGATTATTTGACGTTGAGCTGCAGGTGCCTGGCGTTGAAGCCGTGGTGCATTTTTTGGTATCACACACACGATAGATGGAGTAATCACCGGGTGGCAGGTTCGTGATAGAGGTCGAGACTGCTGCTGCCGTCGCAGCATAGGGCATCGAAGTAGACGCGTCAAAAGTGACGCCATTTGGTATCGCTGCATAATAACTTGGGTTTGTTGTTGTAGCAGTTCCGCTGGTAATTTGGATTGAACCCACTTTTGATGGTTGATA
>JAEUSA010000010.1 GCA_016788945.1 Leptospiraceae bacterium | reverse complement strand
ACCGGGCGGCGGGAAAGGACTATGCAGTCGAAACGCCACTCCTCGGAAAACACAATGCACTCAACATTGTTGCTCTCTCTGCGCTGCTTTCCGGTTGCGGCATCGAGCAAGAACAATTTGCGGCGGCGATGGCAAGTTTTGTTGGTGTTCGCCGCCGCCTGCAGGTAAGGCTCGACGAGGGCGGCATTACCGTCATCGAAGATTTTGCGCACCATCCGACCGCCATCAAGGCAAACCTCGAAACGCTGCGCCTGATCTACCCCGGGCGCCGCCTCGTCGTTCTGATCGAACCGCGCAGCAACACCATGGTTCGCAATTTTTTCCAGCAGGCCCTTGCCGAAGCGCTCGCTGCGGCAGATATTGTCATGACGGACAAGATTTATCGCGAAGAAAAATATGCTCCCGCAGAGCGCCTGAATCTTACACAGTTGAAATCCGACCTTGAGAGCAAGGGCAAGCAGGTATTCATGTTACCCGAAGCTGGTCGAGTCGCATTCGTCACTGCGCAGCTCAAAAGCGGTGATGTGGTGTGCTTCATGACCAATGGCAGCTTTGGCGGCCTGATTGGCGAAACGGTCAGCCACCTCTCTTCACATACCAGATGAACACCCAGTAGCCGACGAAGCTGGAAAACTGGCCGAGAAAAAAGATCGCAAAAATACGGAATATGCGGTTGCGGTAAAAACTGCGGAAGTTCGACGTCGCCTCGGGCATCGATTCGAAATCGGTTACCTCGGGTTTGCGAAATATCGCTTCGAGCAACGCTGCGACCCAGCCAGATTTGATAATCGGCAAAAACGTGCTGACCGGAGAAACGGCGACAGCGGCGATATACGCCAGAATATGCGGCGACCAGATGGCGGTAATAACCGCCGTGACGCTGCATTTGATTATAATCCAAGTTTTCAGCGTTTGCGCTATGTCGAGTTTCTTATTGCCCGAGAGCGTAAAATAAGACAGCGCGCCGGCGATGATGACGATCGGCAACAAAAATGCAGCTATGGATTTCCATAGCTGCGGCGGTTTGACATGCGTCAATTTTGCCAGATCGTGCTCGTTCTGCAGCGCCTCTTCGATACCGCGCAGATGGCCTGCGCCGATGACGACCAATGCCCGTTTCGGCTTATCTTTCGCATCTAAGGTGAGTTCACGCACCTTCTGCGCCATATACTGATCGCGTTCATCGATAATAATCTCGCGTATGCGGCGAAATGACGGCGGCAGAGAATCGAGCACCGATTGCAGCGCATCTTTTTCTTTCAGATTTTCGATGTCGTCCTTTTCCATTTTTTCACTGACAAACAGCGAGGCCAAAAGCTCGCTCATCAGCCGCATCTTGCCCCACCAACCGACACTCTGCCAAGCGCGCTTTAGAGTGATGCGTATTTCGCGGTCGATGAAGTGGTGCGCAATACCGCGCTCTGAAGATATCTCAATCGCCCGGCGGAATTCTTCGCCCGGTGCCGAGGTGAGCCTATCGCCCATTTTTTTTTGAAAGATCGAGAGCAGAATCGAAGAGAACAACAGGTAGATCTTTCCGCTGCGGATCACCTTGACGATGTCCATGTGTTTCCAATGGTCGGGGTCGCGAAGGTTTTTTGCCCGACCGTCGTCGAGTTCGATAAGAACGCTGTCGGGTTTTTCTTTTTCGATTGCCCGCTGGACGTCTTCAACACTCTCGCGGCTCACATGCGCGGTACCAAGCAGAATCACTTCGGTTTTACCGAGCTTTAGCCTGCGCAGTTCAATGGAATACCCGTTGTTAGCGGGTGTTTTTTTTACGGCGAGCGGTTTCGGGGATTTTCGTGATTCAGACTTCTTCGGCTGTTTTTTTGTCATAACTTCCTGAGCTTTTACGGAAAATCAGTCGTGTTCTACCGAGGCCGATTTCGTCGAAATCATTGAGTTCTTTCGGCCGTAAAAGTTTTTTACCATTGAGCAGCGTACCGCTTTCTGACATCAGGTCGAAAAGTACGAATTTCTTGCCCTGCCGCTCAATTTTGGCGTGGCGGGCAGAAACGGTATTGTCATCGATGACAATCGAATTGTCGTCGGAAAATCCGAGGGTGACAACGTGCCAGTTGATGCGATATTTGCGGCCAGTATGCGGTCCTTCTTTTTCGACCAGCCAGCCGTGGTGATAGTCGAGCGGTAGCTTTGCCTTTTGGTTTTCGTTTTTCTTTTGACCATGGCCGATGAGTTCATCGCCGGGAATAAACACCTGCGGCGGTGCATTTTCGACTTTGACGTTGATCTCCTGCTTGCGGAAGAACAACATGATAATTACCGCGATCAGCAACAAAACTATCAGCGAGAGCAGAATTTCGGGCATATGTTTCCTCAATGTCATCAGTAACGCGACGGGTTCAGCGTTGGGTTGTACTGGTTTGGCTGTCGCCATCGCATTCGGTATGGTGTATGAGCGGATCAGATTTTTTTCAACACCCGGCACTTCGACTTCAAGATCGACTGTCGAACCGGGTTTCTGCCGCGTCTTATAGCGCAGCAGATATTCCTGCGACCTCAGGCGGCTCAGATAACGGAACACCTTGGCTATATCGCGCGGCTGGTCAGCGCGAAACGCGTCGCCGCCCGATACGCGCGCAAGGCGAATCATGCGTTTGAGCGCAAAAGATTTATGACGACCGGCGACAAACAGCGGCACCGGGTGCGAGCTGTACAAATCGATCAGGTCGGCGATAGTTATGCGCGATGCATTCTCTTTGCCGTCTGTATAGAGCATGATGGCTTTGCGCGGCGGCGCATCGGCGAGCATACGGTGTGCTTCGAGCACAGCGTCGTAGAGCATCGTCCGATTTCCCGACTGCCTGAGCCCAGATATTTTGCGCTTCAACAGTTCTTTGTCTGCGGTGAAATTGACTTCGCGATATACCTTGCGATGAAAGGTTATCAGGGCCACGAGGTCACCGGGTTTGAGCTTGTCGACGAAAGCCAGCGCGGCCTTTTTGAAATTGGCGAATTGCCGGCGGCCAAGCGAGCGGCTGAGGTCGGCGAGAATTACGGTGCGGCTGGTTTCATTGAGCGCGGGCAGCTTTTCAATCGATAAAGATTCTTGCGCAATGCCGTTTTCGCGCAGCTTAAATGCGGCGGCGCCAGCCGGTTCACTGTCAAAATCGCCGGCTTTTTCGCTGATCAGGCGGATTTCAATCTGGCCTGATTCTAACGTACGTACTGAATCCAAGCGCGATGTCTGCGCAAAGGCCTGTACCGTTAAGAGGAGACATAATGCCAGCGTGATGCGGCGCATTCTTCTTTATATATCGGCGTTCAGTATATCCTTCTGAAAAGTCTCTCCCAGCGAACGTAGACCCCGCTGAAACGGCCGGTAATGGTATGCCACAAATTTACAATCGGGTTGAGCTCTTGGCCGCTGCCATTGCCCCAGTTGACCGACAGGTAGGACAGGTACACCTTGCCGTGTATGTTATCGCGGTGAATCAGGCCCCATTCTTTGCCGTTATTTTCGTTATAGATTTTGAGGCATTCGGCTTCTGCCGCCTTATCGCCAGCATTTTGCATGCATTTATTAAATTCTTCACACGCGGGGCGATTTTTGCCGTCGACCATTTCGCAGGCGCGGCAATCGAGGCTGTGTCCCCTGTTGTCACCCATCATGAGGTACATTTTTTCGGGGATTACCCACTTGCGCATCGGGGTCGCCATCATCAGGTTACTACCGAGTTTCGGTTTCATGATGTGGTGCTCGACGACGAGCCGCCCAGATTTGGGATCAATAACCTTTTCAAAGTACAGCTGCTCGGTTTCCGCGGTGCGGCCGTTTTGCAGAGTCTTCTGCAACTCGGCGTTTTCCGTTTTTGTCACCGTATATTTTTTTCCCGAGATGGTGACTTCGTGATGGTTGACTTCGACAATATCACCCGGCACGCCGACCACGCGCTTAACCAACGTCTTGCCCATCACCTGCGAAGAATCTTGCGGCGGGGTAAACGTCACGATATCACCGCGCTGCGGTTCAGAAATGCGGATCAAATGGATATTGGTATAGGGTAAATCAATCGTATAGCGCATCTTGTTGACAAACAGAAAATCGCCGATCATCAGTGTGGGCTCCATCGACGGCGAAGGAATATTGTTCGCGTCCAGCACACTCGTTTTAATGGCAAAAACAAACGCCACGAGTCCTGCCAGCGAAAAGACGCTGCCGAACAGCCGGTTGTGGTGTACCGCCTCGCGAAAGGCAAAATAACGTT
Organism: Leptospiraceae bacterium; assembly: GCA_016788945.1. Taxonomy (GTDB): domain Bacteria; phylum Spirochaetota; class Leptospiria; order Turneriellales; family Turneriellaceae; genus Turneriella. The sequence continues at coordinate 3,761 of JAEUSA010000010.1, read as the reverse complement.
CATAAAATCTTTTCATTGTTTATCCTTGCGTGTGATATCGTGACAGCCGCGGCATGATGCCATAATTTTTATCATACCCTGAGAGATACGCGCCCAGTCGTCGGCATTGAACTTCGCCCGCGCATTGGTATAATCGCGCATCGCCGAGGCTTCGCGCTGAATTTGTGTACCGAATTTTGCGGCGCCGCTCGCCTCCCAGCGCTGAACGACAGTGCGGAAAGTTTTACCCAATTCGGGGTGGTCTTTAATTTGATAGGTCACGAGGCGCGTCAGCGTATCGTCGAGCATTTTGCGATCTGAGGTCGCGATGATACTCGCCAGATTGCGCAGTGCAATATCTGATTCAATCATCTCCCGTCTGACGGCTTTTTTCTCCTGCACCGTGAGCGGTGCGGCAAAAACGAAAGTCAGGCCAGCAATAAAGCCCAAGGCTGCGAAGTAACGCATCGGTCAGTCAAGCCTGAAGGCAGTCATCGGAAAGGCGTTGCACAGTTTGGCAACACGCGTGCGCGCCGCAGCGATTGCCTCGGCGCTGCCTTTTGCATCAAGCAGATCGGCGATGATATCGGCGACTTCGATAAATTCATTCTTACCGAATCCGCGCGTGGTCAGTGCCGGTGATCCCAAACGGATGCCGCTGGCAACCGCCGGTTTATTTTTGTCATACGGCAGCATATTTTTGTTCGTCGTGATATTGGCTTCTTCAAGCATCAGCTGTGCATCTTTGCCGGTAATGCCCTTCGTGTCGAACGTATTGACAATCATCAGATGGTTGTCTGTACCACCAGAAATTAAGGTGAGCCCGCGTTCCGCAAGGCGCGCGGCGAGAGTTTTTGCATTTTCGACCACGGCAGTCTGATAGGTTTTGAATTCGGGTTTGAGGGCTTCACCGAATGCAACGGCTTTGGCGGCAATGACGTGCATCAGCGGCCCGCCCTGAACACCGGGAAAAACGCGTGAATTGATAATTTTGATCATCTCTTCGCTGTTCGTGAGAATAATACCGCCGCGTGGCCCGCGCAGGGTCTTGTGCGTCGTTGAAGTCACAATATCGGCATAAGGCAGCGGCGAGGGGTGTAATCCTGCTGCGACAAGCCCCGCAATATGCGCCATATCGACCATTACCTTCGCGCCTACTTTGTCGGCAATGCTGCGGAAACGCGCGAAGTCGATAATGCGCGGATACGCCGAAGCGCCGACGATGATCATTTTCGGTTTGTGCTCTAAAGCAAGCTTTTCGGCTTTATCATAATCAATAAGGTGCTTGTCAGGATCAACCCCATAGGCAACCGGCTTGTAGTACAGACCGGAAAAGTTTACCGCGCTGCCATGCGTGAGGTGTCCACCGTGCGCGAGATCCATGCCGAGAAAAGTATCGCCCGGCTGAAGTACCGCGTAAAAAGCAGCAAGATTGGCCGAAGCGCCGCTGTGCGATTGTACGTTGGCATAGGCGGCACCGAATATCTTTTTTAGCCGTTCAATGGCAATATTTTCGATCTGATCAGCCGGCCCGCAGCCACCATAGTAGCGTTTTCCGGGATATCCCTCTGCATATTTGTTGGTCAGCGTTGACGTGTAGGCCTCGAGCACCGCGCGCGAGACAAAGTTCTCGGAGGCGATAAGTTCGAGATGTGTCTGTTCACGGTTGTCTTCGGCCGTCATCGCCGCAAAGACTTCGGGGTCTGCTTTACTGATTAAAGGATAGGGCATACCTGCTTGAAATAATTTGTGAGACAAGCCGCAAACGAAATTCGCTTCGAATTTCGGGCATAACCGAACGCGTGCTCCGTACCCCGTAATAATCCCTTAACGGTTGACGTACCAGCTCAAAAATCGGTCTCCCAACCATGGCCGATATTGAAGTGAAGGTTCCCGCGATGGGAGAATCGATCAGCGAAGGAACAATTTCGCGCTGGTTTAAGAAAGAAGGCGAAGCCGTAAAAGCCGATGAGGCGCTGTTTGAAATCGAAACCGACAAGGTAACGCAAGAAATTTATGCACCGGCAGCGGGCGTGGTGAAGAAACTCGCCAAGGCTCAGGGCGCCAATGCGGCGGTCGGTGAAGTTGTGGCCATTATCGATTCTTCGGCTACCGCGTCTGCGGTCGCAACGCCTGCCCCCTCACCTGCCCCGGCTGCTGAACAACCCAAAGAAAAGTCATCACCGATGCAAGACACTCTGCCACCCGCGGCAAAAAAAATCGCAGCAGAGAACAATATTGATACCACCGCACTCGCTGGCAGCGGCAAGCACGGACAGGTAACCAAAGGTGACGTACTCGGAGCAATCGGCGCGGTGCCAAAACCAGCCGCCCCCGCAACGCCTGCGCCTGCCGCAGTGAAGAAAGAATCAGCCGCGAGCCTGCCGCGGAGCGAAACGGTGCAGCCGATGACCCGCCTCAGGCGTGCGATCGCCGACCGTCTGGTTTCGGCGCAGCAGACCGCTGCAATTCTCACGACGTTCAACGAAGTCGATATGAAGCCGGCGATGGATTTGCGCGCTAAACACAACGACGAATTTCAGAAAAAATACGGCGTCAAAATCGGCTTCATGAGCCTGTTTACCAGAGCCGTGGTCAGCGCGCTGAAAGAGATTCCGGCGATTAACGCTGAAATTCGCGGTAACGACATCGTTTACAAGAACTACTACGATATCGGCGTAGCGGTCGGCGGGCCGCGCGGACTCGTCGTACCCATAGTGCGCGATGCCGATCAGCTCAACTTTGCCGAAATCGAAATTGAAATTTCGCGCCTCGCGACGCGCGTCAAAGAAGGCACAATCACTCTGCCCGAAATGGAAGGTGGCACCTTCACGATTTCCAACGGCGGCATCTATGGCTCGATGATGTCGACGCCGATTCTCAACCCGCCGCAGAGTGGAATTCTGGGAATGCATAACATCGTGAAACGGGCTGTCGTTGTCAGCGAACAAAATCCGGCTACGGGAACAAGCGTTGATAAGATCGAAATCCGACCAATGATGTATATTGCGCTATCGTATGATCACCGCATCGTTGATGGTAAAGAGGCTGTGACGTTTCTCGTCAAGGTGAAGCAGGCGATTGAAGATCCCGTGCGTCTGCTGTTGGGCGTCTAAGCTCAGCAGCCGCTCTTATTGCACAACTCGTTATAGCCCCGCAACAGGCCGGGTTGCACGCGGAAAAATGTTTCGAGTGCCCGGTATTGTCCACTGCCGGGCTCGCAGCCACGGTTAAACTCTTCACGCGGGTCGCGGCGCAGGTCAAAACTGCGGCATGATTTGGCCGTGCGCTGAATCTGTACCTTGCTCAGTTCTGCGCTCACCGAAGTAAGTGTGTTTTCGTTGCCATACGTAAAGATGTAATTGCGCGCGGGTTTGCCCCGCAGCAGCGATTCACCCTGAAACCGGCGAGCGTCGTACGACACTCCCATGGTGTCGAGCAGCGTGGGTAAAATGTCGGCGTGTACCGTCGCATATTCGATGCGCTGCGGTTTAATCAGCCGGGGTGAATAAATAATCAGGGGGGATGCAATATTCTCATTGTAACTTTCGCCCGAATGGACGCGGTTGCCGGGGTGTTGATAGAAAGCCTCTCCGTGATCACCGACAAACACGAAAATGGTATGGTCTAATTTTCCTGACTTTTCAAAACCCGTGACAATGCGTTCTATCACCTGATCTTGCGCATAGAGGTTATTGATATAGCGGCTGCGTGACGAATTTGCCGGAATCAGTTTGTGCTCGGCGCTTAAATCGGGGTAAGGCCAGTGGCCCACAAAGGTG
>JAEUSA010000461.1 GCA_016788945.1 Leptospiraceae bacterium | reverse complement strand
ATGAAAAAGAGTGGGATAATCAGGTGAATGATGAGCACCACCCACATGATCCATTTGCCGAGCAGTGCGGGTGAAGAAAACGAACGCGGTAAAGTGTCGCCGAACACGCGGAGTCCCGCCAGAACTTCTGAGGTTTTTTCCATCACATAACGCGCGTTCGCGTCAAGCGGCAGAATGTAGCCCGTGAGCCCCTGCACGAGCATGAAGCCCAGAATAATGATGCCGCTTACCCATGCGAGCGTGCGGTGATTCTGAAATTTTTCTTCGAATAGCATGCGCGCAAGGTGCAGAATGACAAAAAACATCATCGCGTCCGCGGCGTAGCGGTGCAGGTTGCGCACAAAACGGCCAAGCAGGGCGCTTTCGGTCATGTATTTGACCGATTCATAACTCTGGTGCACCGACATGTTGTAATAGATGAACATGAAGAGGCCGGTGATCAGCAATACGAATAGCAATATAATCGGCAACGAGCCGAGGTAATAGAGAAAGTTACCGCGTTCGGTAAAGATGTGATTGAGTGCAGAATCCGCCCGGTGAAAAAAAGAGAGAAAAAACTGGAATATGGGGCGGCGAAATTTCATAGTATAAAAGGCGGGACCAATTACTGCCTGTTGGCAGCAATTAGCCCCGCAATGCTCTCAATAAACTGTCCAGTTCTTGCTTAAGGCCAGCCACTGCGTAAAGTAGACAACGGCGAACCAAGCGAGAAAGATCAGCGCCAGTACGAAGCTGCCCGGCGCGTGCATTTTTCCGTCGTTCTGATTGTTGCTCATAGGTTACTCCTTATTTGGCAGCAAACTCAGGTGAGTGCGGCTCGATCTTCGACGGTATCTTCTCGCCAAAGAAGACCGACAAGACCGCAACGTAGATGAACATCAAGAGCCCGGTAAAGGCCATGATCGCTCCGATGCCCACGAGAGCCAGCATCGTGTACATTGCCGGGTCGAAAGGCACCTGAATGACCGCGTTCTGGAAAGTCACATCCCAGTGGCGGCGCGGTGCACCCATCACACCCGCAAAGTGCATGCCGGTGGCAAAAAGCATCACACCGAAACCGAATACATAAGGTTGGTATTTTGCCAGTTTTTCACCGATCAGTTTGCGCTGCAATACAAGTGGGATCACATAATAGGTGAGTGCCATAAACGCCAGTGTAGTACCACCGACCACCGTCATGTGAAAGTGGCCCGGAACACGCAGGTTGTTGTGCGACAGCATATTGAGCTGTTCAACAGAGAGAATAATGCCTGTCACGCCGCCGAAGAAGCCGAAAATCACCATCGACAGTGCCATGCCCGAAAAGCCGGGTTGTCCCCACGGTGCGTTCGTCAACCACTGGAACAGGCCGCGCGTAAAACCTTTTGCGCGCTGTGCTGTTTCAACCGCCGCCGGTATCGAGAACGCATGGATCATCGAACCGATAGTCGCCGCATAGAAGAGGTAACTGGTGTTGAAGATACGGTAGGTAGCCGACAGGCCAGGGTCGACGAGGTTGTGGTGAATCGAACCGAGATTGATACCGAGCAAGTAGAGCACGAAGGCCCAGCGGCACATCTTTTGGTTCACCGGTTTTGCACCGGTGGTCAGGTGAGCGAGCAGGTACCAGATCGAAACCATCGCCGCGAGATTCAACTGCTGCGCAGAGTGTCCGAAACCCCAGAATGAAATACGGAAGTATTCTGGGTCGACCCGATCGATAATACCGATCGACCAGAGAAAAGTTGGTATGAACGCCGCGGCACCCGAGACGAGCGTAAAGATCGCAATGATTACCGCTGTCAAAATACCGAAAGTGAACAGCGGCAGGCTTCCTTTATGCCATCCCTCTCGCTTGGCGATAACCAGCGCGTAGAGAAACTGAAAGCAGTTAAACAGCGCGCCGACGGCAAACAAGATGATGCCGAGGTAAAACAGCGGATGCGCCTTCAGCGGCGGATAAGCTGTGAACATCACATCAGCCCGACCGGTAAACACCATCACCTCTACCATCAACGCGCCAGTAATCATCAGAATGTAATTAAACCAGCCGAATTTGATACCGGGATAACGTGAACCGAGAATCGTTTGCGCGGCGAAAATCACGCCCGCCATTTCGAAGAACACGATCCAGAACACGAGCATGTTGATGCCGTGTGCCGTGACGAAACGGTAGAAAAGGTCTTGCGGTAACAAGTGCACCGCGGGCCAGCGCGTCAGCGCAATCAGTAAGGCCAGAATGCCGCCGACGAGAAGAAAAACGACCGCCGAAACGGCGTTGATCCAGATCAGGCGCTGTGCCGGCATATGGACTTTGAGTCCGGTTGTCGGGCAGGTTCTGAACTGGTTGGTTATATCAGCTATACTCATATTAATCCTCCACTATTACCTGACCGACCATGGTGTCATGGCCGAACTTTTCACCTGCAAACATGCAGTATTCGTTACATACCAGCGAGAATTTTCCCGTTTCGTTTGGGCTCATCGTTATGACGAAACTGTAATCGGGTAGAATCTGTATATTCAGGTTCTGCGGTTGCAACGAGAAGCCGTGCTGGTAATCGAGCGACGACATGTGGATGCGGTATGTTTTGTTTTTTTTCAATACCAGTGCGGGTCTGAATTGCCATGCCTGCGCGACAAGGAACACGTCGCCGCTTTCCTTGGTAGGGGCGTCGACGACGGGTATGCCACCGGGCTTTCCGTTGTGCGTTACAGGCTGACCTTGCGCGTCTTTGCGCTGGTACTTGGCGATGAACTTATCGACGACCTGACCGTATTCGGTCGGGTTGGTCTTATAAGTCTCTGAAGAGACGTTCTGCTTCCAGAAGTGACCTAAGGGCATCATGACGAACATGACGATTCCCCAAACGATCGAAATATAAAGCCAGATGCGCTCTTCTTTGTTGAAGGGTATCCACCAGTTGTTTTTGGGCGTTTCTAAAGGCATAATTGCTCCTATTGCCCACCAGGCAGCAAGAACTTCTGGTTACTCGACGCCAGATAGTCTTTCAGATTGGTGTTATTGAACACAAAAATCTCGAGCATACCCCAGCCGAGGTAGAAAATACCCGGAAAAGCCATGCCGATCATCAGCAGGAACCAGATGTTGTCAAAGGCTTTCTGCCCCAACGTCCGTTTGCCTGATCCATTTTCCTCCATA
>JAEUSA010000458.1 GCA_016788945.1 Leptospiraceae bacterium | reverse complement strand
TGCTGCGCCTGAGGCAGCTTGGTCTCGGCAGCGATGAAATTGGTCAGTATGCACGTTCTGAAGCAGCCGCTTCGCGGCTTGTCACGGGTTATGGCGCGGGCAAAGCGCTCATCACACTGAGGCTTTCAGAGGCGGATCTCTCTTTCATGCGCAAGGGGCTGCCCGTCACGATCACGGCTTCGGCTTTTCCGGGAAAAACCTGGAAAGGGCAGTTTACGGTCATCGGTAGACTCGTCGATGCCAAGAACCGCAGTCTATCGGCGCGCGTTCTTGTCAGCGACAACGGGCAGCTGCGTGCACAGATGGCGGTGAATGCCGAACTGGATATCAAGGCCGGTTCGGGTGTCAGTGTGGAACGGGCGGCGATCTTTGATACCGGCGAGCGGCAATTGGTGTTCGTCAAAATTTCACCGACCGAATTTTCTCCGCGCGCGGTGCGCGTATTAGGTGGCAATGACGACTACGCGCTGGTTTCGGGCATCACAGCAAAAGATGAAGTCGTCACTTCGTCGGCATTTCTGCTCGATTCAGAAGCGAAGCTGCGCTTGGGAGATGCGGTTTCGGCCCCACCATCCGGTTCTGGCCATGCGCACTAAGATCGGGCTAGTATGATAAAAAGGATTATCACTTTCTCGGCCAATAACCGCGCGCTCGTCTTATTTCTCACGCTCGTCGCGACCCTTGGCGCGTGGTATGCGACAAAGACAATCCGCCTCGATGCGCTGCCCGACCTGTCAGATACACAGGTCATTCTCTACGCTCGTTGGGATCGCAGCCCCGATGTTGTCGAAGCACAGATCACCACGCCGATTGTGCGCACGTTGATGGGCGCACCGAAAGTAAAAAGTATTCGCGCCGTTACCGACTATGGCACGGAATTCGTCTATGTGATCTTTGAAGACCAGACAGATCTTTATTGGGCGCGCTCGCGCATCACTGAATATATGAGCCGCCTGCGTACTATCATACCGGCCGATGCGCGTCTGGAAATCGGCCCCGATGCAACAGGGCTCGGTTGGGTATACCAGTATGTGGTAAAAGACGAAACCGGCAAATCGGATCTCGAGCGTCTGCGCGCACTGCAAGATTTCACCATCCGCTACCAGCTGCTTTCGGTACCCGGTGTTGCCGAGGTCGCCAGCGTCGGTGGCTTTCAGAAACAATACCAGATTACCCTCGACCCCGTCAGGTTACGCGCGTCGGGCATCAGCCTCAATACCGTCATAGAAAAGGTGCGTGCGAGCAATGCACAGGCGGGCGCGCGGCTGCTCGAAATTAACGGTGCTGAGTATATGATACGCAGTCAGGGCTATATCAAGTCTAAGGCGGATTTAGGTGATATCGGTATCGGCAGCGATGAGGCGGGTAATGCCGTCATGCTGCGGTCAGTGGCGACGATCAACGAAGCACCGGCACTGCGGCGCGGCGTCACCGATTTTATAGGCCAGGGCGACGCTGTGTCAGGCGTCGTCGTCATGCGGCAGAATGAAAATGCGTACGAGGTTATCGGCCGCGTGAAAGAAAGGGTCGAAGAGGTCAGAAAATTCTTACCACCGGGCATTACTCTTATGCCCGTTTACGACCGCTCAGAACTTATCGAACACAGCATTGCGAACCTCAGAATAAAGCTGATCGAAGAAATGCTGATCGTGGCATTCGTCATTTTGATATTCCTCGGTCATTTTCCTTCGGCGATCGTGCCGATTCTGACCATACCGATTGCGGTGCTCATCTCGTTTATTCCGCTCAACTTGTTCGGCGTGAGCTCAAACCTCATGTCACTCGCCGGTATCGCCATCTCGATAGGGGTGTTGGTCGACGGCGCTATCGTCGAGGTCGAGAACGCGTATAAGAAGCTCGAAGAGTGGCAGCGATCGGGTATGAAAGAAGACTACCACAAGGTGCGGCTCGAGGCCCTGCTTGAAGTAGGGCCATCCGTATTCTTTTCTCTGCTCGTGGTGGCTGTCGCCTTTTTGCCGATCTTTACTCTCGTCGATCAGGAAGGCCGCCTGTTCAAACCGCTCGCCTACTCAAAAAATCTGGCTATGGCAGTCGCGGCATTTTTAGCCATCACCGTCGACCCGGCGATGCGCATGCTCTTCACGCGTATGCAGCCATACCAGCTGCGGAATGCCCGGCTCACCAAGATTGTGAATACACTGGCGGTCGGCAAATACCACGCCGAAGAGAATCACCCGATCAGCAAGCGCCTCATTGCACTTTATGCCCCGGTCTGCCGTTACACGCTTGAGCATCCCAAGCGGATCATTGGCGCCGCGCTGGTGCTGATGTTGTCGATGATTCCCCTTTACATGCATCTCGGGCAGGAATTTTTTCCCGCGCTGTACGAAGAATCGTTACTCTATATGCCGGTAACGGCACCGGGGCTCTCGGCCAGTGAAGCTGCCCGCCTGCTAAAGCTTACCGATCAGATAATTGCCTCGCATCCCGAAGTCGAGCGTGTGTTTGGCAAAGCCGGACGCGCCGATAGCGCCACCGACCCCGCACCGCTCTCGATGTTTGAAACCAACATCATGCTCAAACCACGCTCGCAGTGGACGGTAAAAAGCAAAGAAGAGCTGATCGCTAAGTTTGACGCTTCGCTGAAAATACCCGGCCTAACGAATGCGTTTACGATGCCCATTCGAGCACGTGTCGATATGCTCTCGACCGGTATGCGCACACCGTTAGGCCTGAAAATTCACGGCCGCAATGTGCATGACATCGATAAAACAGCGGTGCGGGCAGAGCAACTGATTAAGGCGCTGCCCGGCGTGCGTAGCGCAGTCGCCGAGCGGGCGGCCACGGGTTATTACATTGATATCGAACCACGAAGGCCAGATGTCGCACGCTATGCGCTGTCCATTGATGACGTACAGATGTTTGTCCGCACCGCGCTCGGCGGCGAAGAGCTCACGCAGACTATCGAGGGCACACACCGCTATGCGGTCATTGTCCGCTATGCACCCGACTGGCGTAATTCGGTCGAGAAACTCAAACGTGCACCTTTACCGATACCCGGCGGTGGCCAGGTGCCGCTGAGTGCCGTTGCCGACGTCTCTATTAAGCGCGAGGCCGGCATGATCAGAAACGAGAACGGTTTTCTCACCGGTTATGTGTTTATCGATACCAGCACGGCCGACCTTGCCGGGTTAGCGCAGAAAATCGACAGCGAGCTCGAAAAGCTGAAGCCGCTGCCCGATTCGGTTGCGATTGCGCTCAGCGGCCAGTACGAGAATATCCAGCGGGTGCGAGACCGGTTGAAAATCGTCATTCCGGTGACGCTGATGGTGATCGTCTTTCTGCTGTTCTTCAATACAAAATCATGGGTAAAAACCGGTATCGTGATGTTGGCCGTGCCATTTTCGATGCTTGGCGCTCTGCTGCTGCTAACGGCGATGGGTGTGCAGATTTCGGTGGCTGTCTGGGTGGGATTAATCGCGCTCATGGGCCTCGACGCCGAAACCGGTGTTTTCATGCTGATGTATCTCGATCTTGCCTATGAAGAGCGTAAAAAGAAGATCCATAACGAACGCGACCTCAAAGAAGCGGTTTTTGCCGGTGCGGTGCATCGCCTGCGACCAAAGATGATGACTGTATTGGCGGCTTTCTGCGGCTTGCTGCCGATCATGTTTTCGTCGGCCACCGGCTCAGACGTCATGAAGGCGATTGCCGCACCTTTGGTCGGTGGCCTGTTTACGAGTTTTATTCTTGAACTCGTGATTTATCCGCCGGTGTATTTTCTTTGGAAGAAACGCAAGCTGTTGGTGATCAACAACGCAGAATTAATACCCGCCGCCCATCGCCGAAAATCTGATTGAAAGGGTGAAATCAACACCAAAAGGTAACCTAT
>JAEUSA010000379.1 GCA_016788945.1 Leptospiraceae bacterium | reverse complement strand
ATTCTTTTTACCAGCCGCTCCTTTTCGCGCGAGCATGAATTTGATGCCGACCGTACGGGGTATATGCTGCTGCAGGCCGCGGGATACGATGCAGATCAGTCAATGGTCAATGCATTTACCGTCATGAAGGCGCTCGAAGATAAGCAGAAGCAGTCGGGCGGCGATGGCCAGCATTATTATCTCTCGACGCATCCGAGTACGCGCGAGCGCCTCGCGCAATTCAATTCGCAGAAGAAAGACTGGTATCGCGAGACGGCAGCGCTCGAAAAAGCTTTTGCCGACGTCAATGCCGGCATCAACCTCAGCAATGCGACTGCCACATTGGTCAAAGCGCTCGAAAAATATAAGGACAACCAGTTTCTACAACAGGTGCTCGCGGTTGCGCGGCACAAACGCTGGCTCGATTCGGTTCCGCTGAGCGAGCAAAAATTCCGGGCGATACTCGACGTGCCTTCGTTCAACGACCAGATGATCGCGCCCCAGCGGGGCACCAAACGTGTGAAGGGGATTCCGGGTGATAAGGCGTTGTATTATGCAGCAAAGCAGGATTACGAAAAGATAGTATCGGGCGTCGTGCCATACACGGTGCGCTCCAATTTCGCAGTGTTGCTGGCATATTCGGACGATGCGAAAGACAGGGAGCGCGCCGAGAAGATGGCATCGGTCGCCGCTACCGAGCAGGTGACTGCGCAGACGGCTAATAATCTGGCGATAACTTGGCATATGGCAGGCAAGGCAACGCAGGCAAAGGCTCTGCTGTCAGAAGTGAGCATGAAGGTAGAAAAAACTCTCAAAAATGCGCGCAAAGAAAATCTCGCGAGTGCCTTTCGTTTTATGGGCGAAAGCCAGCTTGTCGACCACAGTTATGTTCTACCTAACCTGACGATTATACTCAATTATTCGCTCGCGCTCGAATATGCCGGCGAAATTCCGCAGGCAAAAAGCGTCGCGATGCAATACCTCGAGCAATACGACAACAATTCGGTTTGGGCGCGCCATCTCGCGGCGACGCATAATCTTTCTGCAAAGCTGCAGCAAAAAACCGAGCGCAAATACGTCATGGTCGCGGGCATACGCATCGGCAGCACGGTAGGTGAACTTGCTGAAAAGTGGAAGTCACAGCGCAAAATCGGCACCGATGCCGAACTGTCTGAGATCTGGTCTTATCCCGATATTAGCACGCAGGTGCGCGTCGAAGGTACGGTCAACGCGATCGCACTTACCGGAACAAATTCGCCAAAATTCAACGGTGTCGGCGTCGGTAGCACCCGCGTCGAGCTAGAGAAAGTGCTGGGTGAACCCCAGTCACTGCGCAATGGTTATTACCGTTATGCGGGAAAACAGCCCGCAGCGGTACTCTACCAAAACGGCATCGTCAGCGAAATTCTGCTGTTAGCCGATTAACGGGGTTAAATGATCACGAGACGGAAATTTATCTGCGGTCTGTTTCTGCTCTGCTTGTTTTCGGGCAGCGTGGTTGCGCAGAGCGAGGCACAGCAGAAACACCCGAAGTTTCCGCAGCTTATGGAGCATGTTAAGGTCGCTTTAGCCGCGAAAAAAAAGGGCGACTATCGCACGGCGACGAGCGAAATGGAGGCGGGCCTCAAGATCGCCATCGAGATAGCCGGGGAAAACGACGCGATGGTTTCGGCGCTGCATACGGGCGCTGGCAACGCCTGGCAAGAGCAGGGCAACTACGACAAGGCGCTCGAACATTATCTCAAGGGACTCGCCATTGATCTGAAAATATTCGGGGAGAACCATCCCGACCTTTCCACTGCATACAATAACATCGGTCTCGCTCACCGCAAGAAAGGCAGTTATGACAAAGCGCTCGAATTTTATGAAAAGGCCCTATCGGTCATTCGCAAGGCACACGGCGAAAACCATCAGAATATGGAGACGATTTACAACAATATCGGTGCTGTGTGGGATGAAAAAGGAGACTACGACAAGGCGCTGTCATACTATCAGAAATCGATCGATATCGGCGTCAAAGCGCGAGGTGATAAAGACCCCGGTCTAGCCAACAGCTACAATAATATGGGTGCGGTGCTCAAGAACAAGGGCGATTTCGCCAGAGCGCTGCAGTATTATGACAAAGCCTTGCAACTCGACATCAAAAATTACGGAGAGAATCATCCCGAGGTTGCGCGCCGCTACCACAATATCGGATCGGCGCTGGGCAGCAAGGGTGAATATGACAAGGCGGCAGAATACCATGCGAAAGCGCTGCGTATCGGGCTGAAGACGTTGGGTGAGGTGCATCCCGATGTCGCAACGTATTATTCGAGTCTCGGCAACGATGCGGCGCAGGTGCATAACTATGCCAAAGCTGAAGAATACCACCAGAAGGCGCTGGCGATAGAGCAAAAGGTCTATGGCGAAAACCACCCCGATCTTGCGATACGTTATGGAAACCTCGGCAGCATCGCGACGGCGACGGGTAATCACGATAAGGCAATTGAATATTTCGAAAAAGCATTGCAGATCGGTATGAAAGCTTATGGCGAATTTCATCCGCGCAACTCGACGCGTTACAATAATCTTGCGGGCGCCTGGGAAAAAAAGGGTGATCGGGTAAAGGCGATTGAATACTATGAAAAAGCGCTGAAGATCGCCCAAAAAACCCTCGGCGCAAAACATCCCGATGTGGCGATTAAGTACAGCAACCTCGCACTGACGCTGCAGAATCAGGGCGATTTCGACAAAGCAATCGAATACAGCAAAGCCGCACTCTCGATCTGGGAGGCGGGGCAAGATCGCCACGGCTACCTCGTCGGCATGAGCAACCTTGGTGAAATTTACAATAAGGCAAAAAGATACCCTGAGGCGTCGGCAATTTATGCGCAGCTGATTCGGCAGCTGTTGCGCTACCGTTTTGAACTGAGCGGCGAAAAGTCATCGTTCACGGCGCGCTACGCTCACTATTTTTTCCGCGCGATGATTATCGAGCTGATGCAGAAGAACTTTGAAAGAATGTTCGAATACGATTCGCTGAGAAGGGGGCTTTCGCTTGCTGAAGCTTTATCGCTGAAAGACGCTCTCGCGCAAGGCGGAGTCAGCCCCGCGGAACAGAAGCAGATGCTCGATTTGGCAAGTGAAATCGAATCGCTGCGCGCTCGGCATGCAGCCGCAGCAAGCCGCGGCAAAGCCGAAGACAGTGAAGAGTTGTTGCAGCGGGTTTTTTCCAAAGAAAAGCAAAAAGACGAACTCGATCAGAAACTTTCCGAGCGTTATCCGCGCTACAGTGAAATCAGGTTTCCAAAGGCGCCGACGGTCGCATCAGTACAACAGAAGTTAGCGGATGATGAAATTTTTGTAGGTTATCTGATCCACCAAGAAATGACAATTGCTTTCGTCATCCACAAGCAAGATGGCCTGAACGTCATGCTGCTCAGTGGGGGCAAAGGCAGCGACAACGGCATCTATCGCGGTGCGGGCATTCGGCAATCGATCACCAACTTTCATGCACTCCACACCGGCCATGCCGAAGCGAATATCGTGCCGATTCAGGGCAAAACCGGTATGGTATACTGGAATACCGGCGCGCAGCCGGGTAAATATGACATGGATAAAGAGGGGAATATTCTGGCACTTCTCCCCGGCGGATCATCGCGCGGTTCACGCTCGCAGGGGCAATTTGAAAAGGTGCGCATCGGCAAAGCCAACGAAGCGTTCACTTCAAAACAAATTATGGAGGAGCGTGAAGGTTTAAGGAAAGCACTGTTTTCGATCTTTGTTGATCCGGTTCGCAAGCGCTACCCGCGGTCGCGCAGTTGGGTAATTTCACCCGACGGAGCGCTGTATTATCTGCCATTCAGCCTGCTTGCCGGCAAAGATGTGAAGATGCCTGAGGTAACGTTGGTGCATTCGGCTGTTGTTTGGCAGAAATTGCGCGGCAGTGAGCGCAAGGCGACGCCCCAGGCATTGCTCGCTTTTGGCAACCCTGTTTACGGTGCCGGCCACAGCGATAGCCGTGGCGCGACGCGCGGCGCCCGCCGTGCTCCCACGAAACAATCCGCTGAAAAGCTGAGTAAACTTCGCGTCTCTCTCACCCGCGATACCAGCGAACTGACTTGGGAGAACCTCGACGGAACCGCGATCGAAGTCAAAAATATTGCCGCGCTGGCCTATGCCGACCGGCAGAAAGAGATGGCGCAACACGTGCACACGGGTGTGGCCGCAAACGTTGACCGCATTCTCGCGTTGCGCGCGCAAAACAAAATCGGTGACTATCAATACATACACTTCGCCGTGCATGGACTCTTTGTCGACGGCAACCCCGCGCTCAACGCTCTGGTGTTGACCTTACCCGAAAAAGCGAAAGAGCACAAGCGCGCCGAATATGACGCCTACGTCAAGGCGCAGCCGCTGAGCTCTGACGGCTACCTGCGCGCGGGGGACATTTCTTCGCTGAATCTGAACGCTGAGCTCGTCGTGATGTCGGCGTGCGAAACATCACTCGGGCATGAAGTTGGTGGCGAAGGTATGGTGGCGCTGCCGCAATCTTTTCTCACCGCCGGCGCGCGATCGGTCGTTGCCAGTTTATGGTCTGTTGACGACGCGGCGACATCACTGTTTATGCAGCGGTTTTATCAATATCTGCTAAAAGACAAACAGAGACCGAAGCAGGCCCTCGCAATGACACAACGCGATTTTCGTGAACTGGCAGAGTTTTCTGCCTATCGAGATCCGTTTTATTGGGCGGCATTCGTCATCTACGGAGAATAGTTAAGGAGATGCTCATGAAGAATAGTATTTTTTCTTTTGCTGCGCCGCTGGTGCTCGCGCTGGTATTGACCGGCATGCTGCAGGCAAAGCCTGTCGCCTATATTTATTCGCTTGCCCAAGCGGAAAAAATCCACATTAAAAGCGGCAATGCGACGGTAAAAGCGGTAAAATACGCCAACCTCGATGAGGGTACGGTTATTCAGCTAGGCGAAGGCGCCGCGATTACCATCTTTTTAGGCAGCGGCAAGAAAGTAGCCTTCGACCAAAAAGCACAGTTTAGAATCACGGCGGGCGGTGTCGAAGCACTCGATGGTGAAACCCGTAACCTTCTCGCTGCGAAGGGCGAGGTGTTGGTAAGACCCATCGGTGGTTCGCGCGATTCTTCACCGGCTGAGTTGCCCGAAGTGGTGAAGCGGGAGCTCGACGCGATCGAAAAGGGTATTGCTGATCCTGCGGCCCGATCGCTGTTCAAAATCGAATGTTACAACAAATATGGCATGAAAAAGCGCGCGCAAGCAGAGTATGAAAATTATCGCAAGATAACGGCAGCGAAATAAGGTAACGGATGAAAAGCATGAAAGTCAGAAAAATCGAGACGCGTTACCTGCGTTCTGACTTTCTCATCGAGCTGATCGTGAGCATTCTCGCCGGTTTGAGCGCCATCATCTGGACGGCGATCTTCACTTCAGAAACGACGATCCTCGATGTGCGCACGACATTGCGCTCGAAATACCTGCAATCACGCATAGACGAAGCAAAAAAGGACGAAGCACTCGACCGTCGTCTTGCGGTGATCACGATACCCGAAAACGTCATGGTCCGTTACGAGCGCAGCGGTGACAACCGCACGACGCCGCGCGACTATCTTGCCAAACTGGTCGAAACTGTCGCTTATTACAAACCGAAAGTCATCGCGCTCGACTATGTTTTTGATCATCCGGCTAAGCCGGCAGAAGATAAGGCGCTGATCGATGCGATTCGCAAAGCGGGTAATGTGATTATCGGTTATGAGCAGCTGCCGACGATTCATGGATATTCAACAGTCATTACCGATACCTTGCGTGATTTTATGGAGGCAGCGTCGGGTGCGGCCTATTTGAATATGGTGCGCGATAAAGACGGATTAATACGCGCATACGAATTTGCTCGCGACGGCGATGCATCGTTTGCTCATCGTATCGTTGCCGGCTACCACGCGTTGCCACATAAAACCTATAACAAGAACGACGATAACCATGACCAGTTCATGAATGTACCCGTTGCCGCGCGGGATTTTTTCCGCCAGCGTGGCATCGGCGGCATCTATGCGGAAAAATCATTCCTGAATTACCGGTTGCCGCTCAAGCAGACGTTCGTCATTTACGATAACAGCGACGATATCCTCAAACCCTTTCCGAATCCGGTGATCGCCGAAAAATTGCGCGACCGCATCGTCATCATCGGCGATGGCACGTATAAGAGTGATCTGCACAAGACACCCTTTTCTGATAACGACCGAGCCGATTCGCCGGCAGATACGCCGGGGGTGTTGATTCAGGCAACGGCGGTACAGAATCTGCTGAATGCAGACCTCATGACGCAGATTCCAGGCTGGCTGCAGTTTCTGATAGTTGTCGCAACTGGGCTTATCGCCTTTCTGATCTCTTACCGGCTGCGCTTTTTACCTGCGGTATATCTCACTTTCGCGGCGATTGGACTGCACTGGTTTGTTGTGTTTTTTGCGTATCTGCTGTGGAGTGTGTGGATACCCGTCGTTTCGCCGACGATTGTGATGTTCAGTGTTTCGCTGATGACGCTGGTTTTCCGTATTGCGCTGTCAGAAAAAGACAACCTTGATGCAGAAGATTTGCTTGGCCCGAACGTGCCGCAGCA
>JAEUSA010000372.1 GCA_016788945.1 Leptospiraceae bacterium | reverse complement strand
AATGCCTTCACGCGAGGTGTTCTTTTTGTGGCGCACCGAAGTGGCATATATTGCAGCTTGTATACACTGTATACAACTTGTGGGTTTTGCAAACCTTACCGGTATTCGGTGTGCGGGGAATATTTGGCCGTCAGCAAACCCGTATAACCGAGCACGGCAAAATAGATTTGGTGCTCGCCACCTTCGTTAAAGCCGCGAGCATAACCGACACGGGCAGACCACCAATAGCGGAAGCCGAAAATGCTGCTAAGGCCGATCTCTGCGCCCGCCGAAGTTTTGGTGCGTCCAATATCTGGCCACGAACTGTACGATTGGCCGGCATCGGCAAATATCTTGCCGTAAAAATCACGGAAGAAAACCGGTACGCGGAAAAATCCCCAATCGGGTTGATAGATCGGAAACCGATATTCGAGCGTCACTACTGTCAGGCCTGTTCCGTAGTTGCCCGAGCCATACCCGCGCACGCGGTAGCCCCCGAAAAACACGGCATAACGCGATGTATCGCCGAAACCGTAATTGCCGTCGCCGAGGTTGATGGATTGGGCAACATAGGCGCGCGCCAGAATGACATTGTTGCGAAAGATTCCCGGAAGATATTCGCTGTAGCTGAACTGCATGTTGGAAAAATTGCCGCCATAACTGTAGGGTGACGTTCCGAAGCCGATGCGGCGGTATGTTGCCGAAACACCAAGCGAGCGACCGTTCTCGGGGCTTATCGACCGGGAAAAATATTGAGTATTGCTGAACGAATAACCGATGTCACCAGCAAAATCTGTGTATTGATATCCTGGCTCATAATCGAAGTATGTGTTCGCATATCCCGCATGGCGACGGTAATACTTAAGGTAAGGCAGATACATGCCGGCGCTGCCACCTGCATAGCAGACACTGCTGCACGATGGGCCCGCAGAGAGGTAGGGGGCGATATAAAAATCGGGATAAAACCGTTGCGTTTCGAAATAACTGCCAAAATAGTTATTACCCGATTCTATGCCGCGCGAATAGCCGATGCCATAGAAGTCGCGCTGCAACGCGTCGGTTCCGAAGATCGACCCACCTACAGAAGATAGATAAGGCTCGGTAGAGTAAAAATACACCGATGGCGACCATGCCGAAGGCAGAATCGACGGGAAAATACTGTAACTTTCAGCGGTCTTTTTGGCCGTTGGTGTGTGCGCTACGTTGAGTTCTGTGGCAGCAGCTTTGCGGAAGGTCAGTGTCTGATTTTCCAGAACAGGTTTCGCGCGATCGAACAGGGCGATTCGGTAACCCTGGTCGGTAAATTCCGCAACGGCCACCGAATTGCCATCGCGAGACACATCGGGATAAAACACACCGCCGGTGACGTTGGTCAATCGCGCCAGATTTCCTGTCGAAAGCGTGAGTTCATAGATATTAAAAACGCCGGTTCTGTCGCTGGAAAAAACGATCTTATCGCCGCCGGCCGTAAACGCCGGATGCAGGTCTACAGCGCGACCATCGGTCAGTTGCTGCAGCTCGCCGCTTGTGCTGTCGAAAAGATAAAGATGTGTAGAGGCATCGCCTATCCGCAGTGCGCAAAACACGATGAGCCGGCCATCGGGTGAAACACGTGCATATGACAATTGCAGGGTAGTTGCGCCGAGGTATTTGCGAATGAGCGTGCCTTTTGTGTCGTAGAGTGCCAGCGTTTGTTCGCCTGCGCTCTGCGTAATGGCTACGATCTCTCCTTTAGGCGTGAAATCAAAACTCAGCGCGCGCATTTTTTCCGTTAGCTGCTCACCGCTTGACGTGTTAAAAATATCTTTATGAAGTGAGAACGAACGGAACACTTCAGCGTCGAGCACGTAGGGTTGATCGCCGTGCAGGGCAAGAAAAGCAGGCGAGTTAAGCTCTACACCTTTTTGCGGGCCTTTTTTACCGAGTATACGAAGCCGATTCAGCGTCGGGCGCGAGTAGTTATTCTCATTCAGATACCATAGGGTTTTACCCGTCGCGTCGAAACGCGGGAAAGTCTGGTAGAAATCTGCCTGTGTTAGACGCGTTAATTCAGTTACACCATTTTTCTTTATTTCTTCAATGCGCGCTTTTTGTTCTTTGGTGAGATCTCTCTGCCATTCTTCCCACAGGTCGGTGAAAGCAGCACCGAAAACATCGCGGGCGTTCGTGTTGTTGAGGAACGGCCAGACATTGTCCGCGTTTTCTGCATAGATATCGTGAATATTTTTGTCGGGATATTTTTTCTTGAGCCATTCAATAAATTTGCCACCGTAAAAGTAGGGCACATGGCCCGTCGGCCAGTCACGGATAAAATTCGACGATCGGTTTATCGATTTGAGCGAATCTGCCTCAACCGCTGTACGAAAGTACATGTCGACGACGTTGCTGTTTAACCTGCCGAAACCATCAGCGGATTCTTCAAAAACGGCACTACCCTCGATGAGCCAGGCTGGTTGCCATTCGTTCGGGAAATAATACCGACCCACCACATAGCGTGAAATCGCGGGCAGTCCGCGAATCTGATCAAGGTTGAGTACGTGCGTGTACTCGTGTGTAAAGAGCAGGTCGTCCCAGTCGTTATACCGTCCCAACGGGCTGTCGGGTAATGGTTTTGCAGCAAATAATTCGACCCGGTTCCAGGGTTCGAGGCTGGTCATGCCGTTCGGGTCGTCATAAATATCGCTGACTACGAGGTGCGTACGAAAGTAGGGCTCGTGGCCGAGCTTTTTGATCATCGCGGGATATTTTTTTTCCGCGAGCACGGCATATTTTTGTGCCAGATTTTCCTGACCGTCATGGTAGTGAATGTAGAAATGTTCTGTCGTCAGCGTCTGCCAGTTCAGACGCGGGTCGTATTTGGCTTCGGTAGTTGTTGCAGAAAAGAAAAAAATCGTAAAGAGCAGAGAACGATAGGAAAATCCGGCGCGCATCGGCCGGACAGTCTGTAATTGTGCGACTATTTCACGAGTTTTTTATACTTGAAGCGGCGCGGTTGGTCGCCCTGCCGTTTCTTTCGGTCTGCTTCATAATCAGAAAAGCCACCTTCAAAAAACTTCACTTGTGCGTCGCCTTCAAATGCGAGAATGTGCGTTGCTACGCGGTCTAAAAACCAGCGGTCGTGAGAAATAACGACCGCACAACCGGCAAAAGCTTCAAGCCCCTCTTCGAGTGCGCGCACTGTGTTCACATCGATATCATTCGTCGGTTCATCGAGCAGCAACACGTTGCCACCCTCTTTGAGCGCCACCGCCATGTGCAGCCTGTTGCGCTCTCCACCCGACAGCACACCGCATTTTTTTTCCTGATCGGCGCCCGTGAAATTGAAACGCGCCATGTAGCCGCGTGCGTTAACCGACAGTTTTCCTACTTTGACTTCTTGCGCGCCGCCCGATATCACGTCATATACTGATTTGTTCGGATCGATCGCTGAATGTTGCTGGTCGACGTAAGAAATCTTAACCGTTTCACCGATGGTAAATTTTCCCGAATCGGGTTTTTCGAGCCCCATAATCATTCGGAAGAGTGTTGTTTTACCTGCACCGTTCGGGCCAATGATGCCGACGATACCGTTCGGCGGCAGTTCGAAATTGAGGTTTTCGTACAGCAGCTTATCGCCGAAGCTTTTTGATACATTCTCGGCAATAATCACCTTGTCGCCAAGGCGGGGACCGTCGGGAATATAGATTTCGAGTTTGCTCTCTTTCTCTTTAGCATCTTCGTTGAGCAGTTTTTCGTATGCACCGAGACGGGCTTTCGATTTTGCCTGCCTGCCTTTGGCCCCCATGCGTACCCACTCGAGTTCGCGTTCCAGAGTTTTTCGCCGTTTGCTCTCCGCCTTTTCTTCGTTCGCAAGACGGTTAGACTTCTGTTCGAGCCATGAAGAGTAATTTCCTTTCCAGGGAATACCTTCACCGCGGTCGAGCTCGAGAATCCAGCCGGCGATATTGTCGAGAAAGTATCTGTCGTGCGTGATGGCGATGACGGTGCCTTCGTATTCCTGCAGGTGCTGCTCAAGCCATTGCACTGATTCTGCATCGAGATGGTTGGTCGGTTCGTCGAGCAGCAGAATCTGCGGTTTCTGCAACAACAGACGGCAGAGCGCAACACGGCGCTTTTCGCCGCCCGAGAGATTCTTGATGACTGCAGTTTCTTCCGGGCAATTCAGCGCATCCATCGCGCGCTTGAGCATATTATCGAGCTCCCACCCATTTGCCTTCTCAATCAGTTCACCCAATTCGCCCTGCCGCTCAATCGCTTTTTCCATATCGTCGTCTGATAAGTCGGTGCCGAGGCTTTCGCTGACGACTTCGTATTCTTTAAGCAACGCCACGACTTCGCCTGCACCTTCTTCGACAATTTGCCTGACGGTTTTGTTGTCGTCGAGTTTGGGTTCCTGCTCGAGATAGCCGACGCTGTAACCCGGTGAAAACACTACTTCACCTTTGTCTGGTTTGAGGACACCGGCGATGATCTTGAGCAATGAAGATTTTCCGGAGCCGTTGAGGCCGATGATACCGATCTTGGCACCATAATAAAAAGAGAGATAAATATCTTTGAGTACCTGTTTGTGCGGGGGATAAACTTTACTGACCCCCACCATCGAGAATATTATTTTTTTGTCGTCTGCCATGTTTCCTCTGCGGGTTATGAAGGCCTAACCTTCATTTCTCTTTTATATTGAATGATCTTCCGTTGCCCCGCTCTCCGGTGCCGGTGTTTTCGGCGCTGGACCGGGCTGAATATGATCGGGAGGCGCGATTTGCACAGGCGGGCGCTCCATCACTTTTTCGAATGCCGCGTCGAAAGGCTTCACCGTAAAGGAGAGCGCGAACACCAATGCGAGAAACCCGGCAAAATATTGCCGCCTGCGGTCGAGAGGCTGCCGCGTTGTGGCCTGCTGCATGTCGAAATAAAGCGGATTGCGCGCCGTTCGCAGCTCGGGGTGTTCGACACCGAGATAAATAAAAATCAGAACAAAAGCAAACCACATCGGATAATACAGCGCCATCACGAAGAGACCAGCCATGAACAGATAGGCGATGTCGCGTTGCCTGTGGCCGAACAGGGCATAGGCAATTTGTCCGCCAGAAAGCGAACCTAACGGAAATAAGTTTATGGCAGTGAACAAAATACCTGCCCAACCGGCAATAAGCAGCGGGTGCATCGCCAGATCATAGCCGTGCGGAATATCTTTCATGAGCTTTGCTAGTCCTTTCACTAACAGCGGATGCTCGAACATTGAGGCATTGGGTACGACTTCGGTGAGCCATATGCCCGCGACGATGCAGGGTAGTGAAATCAGAAAGCTCGTTGCCGGGCCCCAAAAGGCGACGTCAAATAACGCACGCGTATTGACGCCCACATTTGCAGTGCGCGTAACTACGCCAAACGTACCGAACGGTGAGAATAGCGGCATCGGAATAAAAAAAGGCAGGCTCGCGTAAATTCCGTACGAACGCGCCTGCACATAGCGCGCGAGCGAATAACCAAGCAGAATCAGGGTCAGTGCAGTCGCATAAATGGCGGCATCCGTATAGCGGTCGGCTGTGGTTGTGCGGGGTGAAAAATTTGTACCCGTCAGCACAAGGGTAAATACCGTGAGTAGAAACAGTACCAAATGGCGACGCCGGGTGGCGGCGTCTGCCTGGCGTATTCCGTCTCGGATAATGAAGTAGTTTCGCTTTATTCGTTGCAGCATGTCAGTCAATCAACTCGGGTAGAGGTTTTGCCCCGCGCTTCTTGCCGACTGTCCTTTTTTTGCCAACGCTCTGTACAGAAACTTCCCTTTTGGTAGGTTTGACCGAATGGGCAGTCGATTGCGCTTCTAAGGCGGCGGTTTGCTGCATCGTCGGGTATTGTGGCCGCTCGTGATAAGTACTGACGAGAACATCCAGAAAGGCCTTACGTATGATATCCAAATCACCCAACGTCAGCGGCGCTTCGTGGAATTGTTCTTCACTGATTTTATTCTGTATAATACGATCGATAATGCGACGAAATTCTTCGGCGGTCGCCGTCGTAGCCGAGCGCGAAGCTGCTTCGACGCTGTCGGCAATCATCGCCACCGCGGTTTCACGCGTCTGTGGTTTGGGACCCGGGTACTGGAAACTCTTGCGTTGGGGGGGCGCATGAGCTTCTGAGCGTTGTTGTTCGAGAGCTTTGTGGTAAAAATATTGTATCGTCGTCGTGCCATGGTGTTCCGGTATGAAGCTGATGACCTTCTCGGGTAGTCTGCTTTCACGCGCCATCGCAATGCCGTCGGTGACATGTTTTGTAATCATCTGCGCGGATTTCAAGGGGCCCAGTTTTTTAAACGCTTCAGACGTCGGGTAAAGATGCCTGTTTTCAGCATAAAAATCAGGATGTACCATTTTGCCGATGTCGTGGAACAGGCAACCGACCCGGGTGAGCAGTGTGTCGCCGCCTAACGCACGCACCGCGGCCTCGCTGAGGTTCGCGAGCATCACGCTGTGTGAGTGCGTCGACGGTGCAATTGCCGCCATGCGCGTGAGCAACGGGTGGTTAAAGTCGTTCAGTTCCATCAACCTGAATGGCGTCGGTAAATTAAAGGCGAATTCAATGAGTGGCAAAAGGCCGAGCGTCAGCAAAATGCTCAGAATGCTGTTCACCAGCACCGCCGAGACCTTCAGGTTGAAATCTTTGGACGCCGGTGCCATCAGTTCGAATCCCGAAACCAGTAACAGATTCGTGATGGCGATAATCACACCACCCTTGAACATTTGCGTGCGTTTTTGCATCCGCGTCGAGGCATAAAGCCCTGAAATTGCTGATGTGAGTGCAAGCATCAGGCTCTGGTTATCGAAACCGGTGAGAATATAGGAAAATATCGCGAGAAAAATACCGGCTGAAAGAGCGATGCGGGCTCCGAAAAACTGACCGGTTAATATGCCGAAAAAACCGAATGGCACAAAAAGCACAAAACTGATGTCATATTGTCTGAGCGGGTTGGCAAAACGAATAACCAGTTCGCTGACGAACATAAAGACGAACAGTAGATGCAGAATACAATGCGAGGCAAAATCGCGCATCTGTTCGTAAGCGAAACGGAACGTGAAGTACGCGATGGCGACGGCGAGCACTCCCATCACGATGAAGATACCAAATATCAGCGAGCCATTACGGCGCCGGTGGTTGTCGCGCACCTCGCCCATCAGCGCCTGTTTTTCGGTATCGATCAGGTCGCCCGCGCGAATCAGCGTTGTTCCCCTTTTGATCTGGCGAAACACCGGGGTCACTTTGTCGGCCGCCTGTTGCCGGCGCAGCTTGGTATACTGCGGGTTAAACGACAAATACGGATTTTCTCTTTGTAGCTGCCTGAGGCGCGTGAACAGAATACGCATCGTACCGGGTGAAAAGTGTTCGTCCTTGAGCTGCGCGGTGCGCACGATGAGCCGCGGTGCGTTATCTGCATTTTGCAGTTGTTCGGCTGTCCAAACGGTATCTGCAATATCGCGCGAAGCATTGATCGTACGAATTTGCACACCCTTTTCGAGCGCCTCACTCAGCGTTGCTTCGTCGAGAGCGGCGGTTAAGAAGCCGCCTTCGTTAAATGCCTTCTCAGCCAGCGAGCCGGCGCGTGCTTCGATGAGAGCAATTTTTTTCTCGCGGAGCAATGCCTCGATATCTGCCCGTATATAACCGGGTTCGGAAAAAAAAGGCAGGCGCTCGCGCAACAGTGCAATACGTTTTTCCAGTGGCAGAGATGTGGTTTCACTGACAGTGCGACTAATCCAAGTTGCATCGGTCTTTAGCTGCGCGAGTAATTTTTCGAACACAGCGAAGTCGCGGTCCAAAGCCGGTCGTTCACGGTCGTAGGCGTTCTTTTTCAGACGATCGGTCTCTGCCTGGTCAGCGATGCGCAGATCCATAAGCGCCTTGACATCTTGCTGCGCGATCTCGCCCGCGCTGAGTTTTGGCAGTTTCTGCACGAGTGGCAGGCTGAGTAATATGACAGAGATGATCAGCGTCGTGGAGTAGGCAATCAGCGTCGCCTTTTTGATTTCACCGAAATCGCGTGTTCTCGCGAGGCGCTGATTAACCCGCACGGCAAGCGCTCTGATGCGGTGGCTCAGGCGTTCGCGCGCCATGTTGGCTATTTTTTGGTTTTTTTACCCAATTCGGCGAGCAGGTTTTCGTGGTCTGCGAGTACTTTCTCGACCTCGTGCTCGTTCAGGGATTTCTTTTTATGCAATTGCAGCAGCAGCTCGCGCAGGAATTTTTGTTCACTGGCTGCGTAATCAAGTAAATACTCCTGAGCGCGCAGGGTTTGGTGCAGCTCTTTCATCCGCTGCGCCATCAGATCGAGAGTGTTTTCCCTAACCTGTTTTTCTTTGTTCCATTCTTTCTCAATTTCGTCGCGGTATTTCTGTACGTTTTCCAGCGCGGAGCTGATATTGCGTTGCTGGTGCAGCAGCTGGGCTTCAAATTCACTCAGTTTTTCAAAAGCCTGTGCGCGCACCTCGGTGTTGGCGAGCTCGTCGGTGGTAAAGCGGAGTATACTCTCGATACGCGACAAAACGTCGGTTTCGCTGTATTGCTCCTCTTCACCCTTGCCTTTTTTGCCGGATGCTGCCATGCGCGATTTTACAAAGTATTGACGTGAGGTCAAAAATAATAATAGTGCGGTAGCCTCAGGGGCATATTTCATGAGAGAAGCACCTCCGGTTGATCCTAAACTCAAAGCCGCAATAGACGCTGCGATCGCTAAAGAACACCTCGTGCGCATACGCGCCTATGCCGTCATTTCCGCTACCGAATCAGGCTTGAGCTATATCGTTGAATCGGTCTTGCGCAAATATGGGCGCGAAGATATGATCGGCCCGGTCTATACCTCGGTCAAAGAATTGTCTCTTAACGGGGCAAAAGCGAATTTTAAGCGCATCCTTTTTGAAGACGAAAACCTCAATACCGAAGACGACGTTGAGTACGATAAAGGTATGGAGCTCTTTAAGCATAATCTTAACGAAAACTGGGTTCTCGAATACGGAAAAAAATCCAAAGAGCGCAAGCTCTATGTCGATATTTTCTTTGATTTTAACGCCGAACGCCTGATCGTTGAAGTGCTCAACAATAGGCCCATCAGCCAGAAAGAAGACAAGCGCATCCGCGAAAAATTCCACACCGCCATGCGCTACGACGACATCGCGCAGTTCTATATGGAAGGCGGCGACAGTTCAGAAGGTGCCGGTATGGGTATTGTACTGGTGACGATGATGCTCAAGGCGCAGCAGATTGATCCGCACCTTTTTACTATTCGCTCAGATTACCGTGAAAAAACTCTCGCGCGGGTTGAGTTTCCGCTGTCGGCCGATTATCAACCGCAGCGCCAGCGTTTCATTACGGAATCGAATGCAGAATTGGTACTGAGCGTTTAATCCTGCTCACATATTTCTTCTGTAACTGCCGCCCACTTCGTAAAGCGCCCCGGTAATTTGCCCGAGCGAGCAGGTCTTGACCGTCTCCATGAGTTCGGCGAATACGTTGCCTGATCGCAACGCTACCTTGCGCAACTTGTCGAGCGCCGTTCTACTCTCCTCCGCATGGAAAGCGTGAAACTGGTTGAGGGAATCAATTTGCCGCTGCTTTTCATCGTCGGTCGATCGCATAAGTTCACCGTGATAGTATTCCGTCTCTTCGCTTAAGAAAGTGTTCACGCCGATGATCGGCAGCTCACCCGAGGTCTTGAGTTTTTCGTAGTACAGACTTTCTTCCTGAATCTTGTTGCGTTGGTACATTGTCTCCATCGCACCCAACACCCCGCCGCGGTCAGAGATACGGTCGAATTCCTGCAGAATCGCCTCTTCCACGAGGTCGGTGAGTCGTGTGAGAAAATAACTGCCCTGCAGCGGGTTTTCATTTTTGGTGAGGCCTAACTCGCGGTTGATGATGAGCTGAATCGCGATCGCGCGCCGCACCGATTCAGGCGTCGGTGTTGTCACGGCTTCATCATACGCATTCGTGTGCAGGCTGTTGCAGTTATCCATAATTGCGTAGAGGGCCTGCAACGTTGTGCGAATATCGTTGAATGAAATTTCCTGCGCATGCAGGCTTCGTCCCGAAGTCTGAATATGGTATTTGAGTTTCTGTGAACGCGCATCGGCCTTGTAAAGATCACGCATCGCAATCGCCCAGATACGCCGTGCCACGCGGCCAATTACCGCATATTCTACGTCCATGCCGTTGGAGAAGAAAAAGCTGAAGTTGCGCGCGAATGCATCGATCTTCATGCCGCGGCTGAGATAATACTCGGCGAGCGTGAAGCCGTTCGCGAGGGTGAATGCCACTTGCGTGATCGGGTTTGCACCAGCCTCGGCTATGTGATAACCCGAAACGCTCACCGAATAGAAGTTTGTTACATCGTTGTCGATGAAGAATTGCTGTATGTCTCCCATGACCTTGAGCGAGAACTCGGTGGAAAATATGCAGGTATTCTGTGCCTGATCTTCTTTTAGAATATCAGCCTGTACGGTACCGCGCACCTGCGCCAGTGTCGCCTTGCGGATGTTCGCATAGATCTCAGGGGCGACGATCTTCTCACCGGTCAGACCCAAAAGTGCGAGCCCCAGACCGTTGTGGGTTTCGGGTTTACCATCGCGGTAAACCGGGTGCTCAATACCTTTTTCGGTATAGACCTTGCGGATTTTCTCTTGCGCCTCGCCGAGCTTACCCTCGCGTGCGAGATATGCTTCGATCTGTTGGTCGATTGCCGCGTTCATAAAGAATGCCAAAATCGTCGGCGAGGGGCCGTTGATCGTCATCGAGACACTGGTGGTCGGCGCCGACAAATCAAAGCCTGAATATAACTTCTTCATGTCGTCGACGGTGCAGATCGAAACGCCCGCGTTGCCGATTTTACCGAAGATGTCGGGGCGCTCAGCCGGGTTTTCGCCATAAAGCGTAATGGAATCAAACGCTGTCGAAAGGCGCGCAGCGGGTTGTCCCTTGGCAATCAGATGAAAGCGGCGGTTCGTGCGCTCGGGCGAACCTTCACCCGCAAACATACGCGTCGGGTCTTCGCCCTCGCGCTTAAACGGAAACACGCCCGCGGTATAGGGAAACTCACCGGGAATATTTTCATTCAGCAGAAAGTCGCTGAGCGAGCGCCAGTCCTGATAGGGTGCCGGCGTGACTTTCGGCACCAGCGTATCGGCCAACGATTTCGTGCCGGCGGGCACGGTAATCTCTTTATCACGCACCTTGTAGCTGTACGTTTCTTTTGCGTAGTTATTGCGTGTCTCATCGATCGAACGCAGCGCTTTCAAGAGAGTCGGATGAATTTTTGCGAGTAAATCATTATACTGTTCGATTAGGCTCTTGAATGGTTCTGTCGCCTGAGGCCCTATCGGTTCACCCAACGTTCCCGTAGAAAATCCCAATACCGAAAGCGCGGTAAACAGCGATTGTACCTTGCCCGCAAGTTCGGCTTGCGTCGCCGCACTGCCATGGTATGTACGCACCGCGTCGGAAATTTCTGATAGGTAGCGCGTGCGTTTGGCGGGAATAAAATCATCTTTGACTGAGGCTGATTCGAGTTTAACCGCAGGGGAAAGATTATCAGGCAAAAGTTTTTTTACCTGCAGGTTTTTTACCAACGCGGCAAATGCATCATCAACGAGTACATCGCCGAAACGGTTGGCAATCGTCGGGTAAATCGGCAGCTCTTCGTCTTTCTGCGTCAAAAAAGCATGATTACGCCGGTATTGCTTTCTCACCTGAATGAGCGCATCTTCGGCGCGTACACGGTCAGATTTGTTGATGATAACCATATTCGCGTAGTCGAGCATCGCAATTTTTTCAAGCTGCGTCGCCGCGCCGTACTCAGGAGTCATCACGTAGACTGAAAAATCACAGAGATCGGTGATCGCAGTATCTGATTGCCCGATGCCCGCAGATTCGATGATGATCAGATCGAATTTTTCTCCCTTCAGATAGCCAATAATGTCTTTGAGCGTCGGCGAAAGTGCAGCATTGTCCGTGCGCGTCGCCAACGAGCGCATAAAGATTTTACCGTCGTTCACCGAATTGAGCCGTAGCCGGTCGCCCAACAAGGCGCCGCCGGTCTTGCGTTGCGTCGGATCAACCGAAAGCAGCGCAAGCTTCAGTTGCGGATAAAGTAATTTGAAACGGCGCAAAAATTCGTCGATGAGCGAAGACTTCCCCGCGCCGCCCGAACCGGTAAACCCGAGTACTGGCACAGATGCATTCGAAACCTTTGAGATCCAATTCGCCTGTTGCTCAATTAAAGAAATCTGACGTGATAATAAATATCCGTAGTCTGCATAAAGATCGCCCTCAACCTTATCGGTCTGCACCGCCTTGGCTGCTCTTAATATCATATCGCGCGCCATACCGTCGAGACCCAACGCCCGCCCGTCGTCAGGTGAATAGATGCGTTCGACGCCGTACGCCATCAGTTCTTTAATTTCGCTGTCGACGATCACTCCGCCGCCGCCGCCGAAGACCTTGATATGGGATGCGCCGGCTTTTTTGAGCAGGTCAATGGTGTACTTGAAATATTCGTTGTGACCGCCCTGATATGAACTGATGGCGATGCCGTGCGCGTCTTCTTGCAGCGCGGCGATGACGACTTCGTGGACTGGTCGGTTATGCCCGAGATGAATAACTTCTGCGCCCTCGCGCTGTAGAAAGCGGCGAATGATATTGATCGATGCGTCGTGGCCATCGAAGAGCGAAGTCGCCGTTACGAAACGTATAGGGGTGGTGAGGCCGACAGAATTCGCCGCGGTTTGGCCGGCAGGTCGCTGTTGGGTGAGATTCATATGGGTTTTGTTTTCCTCTGTCGTTTTCTCAAAATTTGTTTATAGGGTGGCAACAAGACACGCCAGTTAGTATAGAGGTAGCGCAAGCCAGATATAGCCGTAATCAGGGTGGTCAGCAGTAGCAGAAAGTAGGGCGTCGATTCGGCGAAATATTTATTGCGCTCTGTTTTTGGAATTTCCG
>JAEUSA010000366.1 GCA_016788945.1 Leptospiraceae bacterium | reverse complement strand
TCGGGCGGCGGAGTTAGATTGTATATCGTAAATATACGATAGAATAGAGTTGGCTTGAATAGTTAGTCAGGATGGTGGGCCGGGTAGGGTGTTACCGCTTGCTATGGATTTCCACAGCAGGGTGATGGAGCGTTCCAGGCGTGTCGAGCCGGCTTGATTGCGCCCCTTTTGATATGGAATTCCATAGCAGGGAGTCCGGGGCAGGAATCTCCCGCCCGCTATGGATTTTCATAGCCCGGCGGCAGCGGGTATTGCCCTTCCCAGGGCCACATGCGCGCCTCGGGGCTGTGCGGGTAGCGCTCCACAATCTCTTCCATCGCGGCATGGAATGCATCTTTGTCGCCGAAGCGCAGGTAGTACGCCATGCCGCGGGCAAAAATCAGCTGCGGGCCGCGCGGATCATTCTCGCGCGCTGCGAGGCGCGCATCGATGAGATCGATGACTTCTTCGTAACGGCCCTTGTGTAACAGGTAGCGCGAACGACCCAGGGCGCAGACCGTTCTGAAATCCGCAGCGTCGAGCGGGCCCTCTGAAAACCACAGCAGCTTGCCGTCAGTGTTCAGGAAATAAAAAGATGGGGTCCAGAGCGCCGCGTAGCGCGAACGCACCGCGCGGTCGGTCAGGATATTCTGTCGCAGCAGAACAAACTGTTCCGTCAGCATCGTGATCGTCGCGGCGTCGGAAAACACATGGTGATCCATTTTGGCGCACCCTGCGCAGTTTTCGCGAATGAATTGCAGCAATACGGGATGCCGATTTTCGGCGGCGTCTATGAGTGCCTGATCAAGATTGTTATACCATACTAAATTACTCATGGTGTTAACATCGCTTTGCGCATGCCATAGCAATGTTTTACAATTCACACGAAATTTCGGCGGTCATTGAGTCAATAGCTTTAGGATGGCAATGCGCTTTACTCTGCAGCCCGAAGTCGCCGGTATGATCCATGCGCCGCTGGCTCATTCGCTTTCTTTTTGCTTTTCTGTTGTTTGCGCTTCCGCTGTGGTTAATCCACCGCGCCGTGGCCTCTTTCGATCAGCACATCCACACCTCTACCCGATCATTGCCCTCTGCATACACGGCGATTGTGCCCGGGGCGAAAATTTATCGCGATGGGTCACTCTCGCCGATGCTTGAAGACCGCGTCGTCTCGGCGGCGAAGCTCTATAAGGAAGGTAAAATCCACAAAATTCTGCTCACTGGTGATCACGGCAAAGATAAATATGACGAAGTCAATGCAATGCGCAAGGTCTTAAGGCGGATGTCAGTACCTGAAAAGGATATTTTTCTCGACCATGCCGGATTTTCCACCTACGACAGCCTCCATCGTGCGCGTGACATTTTCGAAGTAAAGGACTGCGTAATTGTGACGCAACGGTTTCATCTTTCGCGCGCGGTTTATACCGCGCGTAAGTTAGGACTGACCTGTTCGGGCTTCGTTGCCGATCGACGCCAGTACACCGTGTCTTCGCATAACTGGTCGAAGTTCAGAGAATTTTTCTCCAAAATCAAGGCTTGGTTACAGGTCAATATCTCCAAACCAAAACCAAAATTTCTGGGAGAAAAAATTCCGATTACGGGAGATGCGGAGCTAACAAGAGATTGACACGACGCAATTCTGACCGTGCCCGGTGTTATGAAATATACCCGTACCCGTTACTACCTGTTGCTTTCGTTGATTCTGACAACTGCCGCCGCCGCACAGGAAACCGGTGAAATGCTGTCGGTCGCGGTGAAGCCGGGGGCCATGATGCGGGGCGAAGGTAGCGTTACCGGCAAGCCATTGGGAAACATCCCATTCGGTGCCTCGGTGCGCGTTGTCGGTGCACCTGATGCACCCACCGATGTCATGAACATTACAGGTACCTGGCTACAGGTCGAATACAACGGAAAAACCGGATGGGTTTTCGGCCCTCTATTGAAACGTCCTGGACAAAAGCATACGGTACGCATCATGAATGGCACCATTGTCATCGATGATCCGACGGCGCAGGCAAGCGGTGAAGTTGCCCAACTCATCGCTTTATCGCGTGCAGGATCAATTGCTTTAGAGATTCAATCGAGTTCTGATTCTATGAGGCAATGCAGTGGAACTCTGATTCTGCTCAATGCCGGTAAACTGCGCAATAACAATAACAGTTTTAACTGTGGCGGCACCAGCAGCGAGTCGCATTATCAGGTATTGGAATGGCATCTCATTAGTGGCCGCATTTTCTTCACAGCCCTAAAGAAGGGGAATGAAATCTGCCACAGTGAGAAGTGCAATGAAACACCACGCAGCGAAAAGACTACGCGCGAATTCAGGCATATTAAAGCTGCGGGACAAGGAAAAGTCACGGCGGAATTCTAACATTACGCGCATTGGATTTTAACGGCCAATGCAATTAGGGCATTGGACGGCAGCACCGGACCGTTGTGGCTACCGCCGTTATGATCCCACGAGTTTCTGCAGATCTTCGTTAAGGCGCACAAACACCGTGCGATCACCCGTGAGATTATACATCGTCATCGCACCTTCATAGAGCATAAAAACACTCTGCGCTGCGCGCTCATCTTTCAGATAATCAGACAGAACAGAAATAATATCAGCAATTGCTGAGCTCAGCTTGGCACGTAGCTCTGGTGATTCGTGCAGAGTCTGTGCAAAAAGATTCGAAAATGGGCAGCCGAAAAAATCCCCGGCCTCAGCACCGCGCGCCAGCAGCTTTGCCCAAGTAGCGAAAAAAGCCGTGCGTTGTGGACGTTTCAACATCAAGGAGCGCAAAACTGCAATGAGCTCGTCCCTTTTTGCTTGAATATACTCCTGCGCAAGTTCGTCTTTCGATTGGTAATAACGATAAAAGGTGGCCTTATAGATACCCGCCGCATCGAGAATTTCTTGCAGACCGACGCCGTAACCTCGCTGGTAAAACAGCCGGGCTGCGGCTGCCGAAAGCCGTTCGGGAGAGAAGTTCTCGTAGTGTCGGCGGTGAAGCGCGGGAAACTGAATCCCGAGTTTCTCGTTAACTGTATTTCACCCTTCTCCTAATCCGCGTATTGCAGGTTCATGTAGTTGATCTGCTTGCTGGTGAGCTGGAATTTGTAGTTCGCGCGAAAACCGCTGGCGGCACCTTTGGGTATAAACTCAACAATGAGCTCTGCTTGTGTGTCGTTTGCAGCGATAATCCGCAGTATGGTATACTTGCCGCCAAAGACTTCGTTATCGGCCCAGCGCAGAATAGCCTTCTTGCCGCTGATTGTGCGGTTGACTTCGAGTATCTTTGCCTTTTCGGTGTAGAGATCGCTCAACGCCTTGCGGTCGTTCTGCGCAATCGCAGAAAAATAGCCGCTGACCGGGGCCGGCAGATTCTGGTCAGCCGCGGAAATCACCGGTGCAATGAGCGACAGACTGAATGTGATCAATAGGTATTTCATGATTCTTTCTCCAGATTCAGGTTGCCATCGACAAACTTGAGGTTGAACTTGAAGCCGCTGATCTTCCAGTCTTTCTTCTTTACGAGCCTGAAGTCGTAGCTGCCCACAAAGGTTCGCGTGTTGCGCTTGCTTTTCGTCGGCAAATAATGGTGAGCAGTGCCGTAACAGAAGACTGTTGCTTCGTTGCCCGTTACCTTTACCCTGAAGTTTCCGGTCTGGTGGTGGATTGCCTTGAGTTTCTTCAGACCTTGGTCCCACGCCCCCGTGATGTCGGAGGGTGTGAGGTTCTGAGGCTTGCCGCCCGCCATCGACGTGACATCGAATACCACGCTGTCGTCAAAGATCGCCTGCACTGCCGGCCAATTGCGGTTGTCGGTTTCCAAAAACAAGTCGTTAACCTTTTGCAGCACCAACTCTTCGTCGCAAGTACCACAACTTGTCGCGCCCACGGCGACTGTGCACAATAGCAGTAATTTCCAGTATGTTTTCATAGATTCTCCCCTCGAATGATAGAGAGAATAACCTGTTCCTGCAGGAAAATCTTGAAGAATATTGCTTTTTTATGGCAGGTTCTTGCGGCGAAAAGCTCCGGGTGCCTTGCCGGTGACACTCTTAAAGACGCGTGTGAGGTGGCTTTGGTCAGAAAAACCTGTGTCATACGCAATCTGTGCCAAAGGGCGTTTTTCACGCAATAGATCCGTCGCGCGAGCGACGCGCTGGCGCAGCACGTACTGGTACGGCGTGATACCGTGCAGCTTCTTGAATTCTTTAAGAAAGTAGAACTTGCTCATGCCACAGACAGCGGCAAGGTTCGCGATGTGCATGTCGTCGCCGAGGTGCGCTACAATGTACTTATCGAGCTCGGCCATCTTTTGCGGGCCGAGCGCCGAATACTTTGCGCGCGTGAGTTGGTCTGCATAGTCGGAGTAATTGCGTATGAAGTAGTCTGAGAGCAGGTTGACCAGATTCTGCAGATACTGTGGCCCGTTGTTGCCGTGGTTGGCAGTCTCTTTCTCGAAAAGGTCGATGATGTGCGCGAGAACCGTGTCACGAACGTTGTACTGGTTGAGAAAATTGAGTTTGAGACCCGCCAGCGGCGAGCCAAAACTGCCGAAAAGCAAATCTTCAGAAATGAGCAAGATTGTGAAGAAACACGGAGATTCGACGTCATGCGTGAACGCCGATCGCGGCGGGTTGAGCCAGATATCGCCGGGTTCTGCCTTGACCATGCGCGTATTCTTACCCTCGGTTGCGAGCCATTCGGCACTGGCAGACGTCGCGAGCGCGAAGTAAAAATAATCGGTATAGACATTGCGCGGGCGAAAAAACGGCGACCAGCCTTTTTCGACGAGCAGGCCCTGCCAATTGAGGTCTCGTGACGAGAGTTCGATGACGAGCGGATCGCCACAGTCGGTCACGCGCTGCGTTTCTGCATCAAGGTATGTGATTGCGCTTTTCATGGAATGTCCGCCCCCCATGATAGAAATCTCACAGATAATGGAAAGCCATTCTATCCTGAAATCACCGATCGCCGCCCCGGTGTTTGCGCAAAGCGAAAACCCGCGGGGCGCCCGATGCTACCTACTGTGTCTTCAATTGCAACAAGTGCGCGATCCCGAAGTTGGCGAAGATGCCCGCGGTGATGTCGGCCAACTGCTTGTTGTAACCCTCGAGCGGACCACCCATGCCCATGTTGTCGACGATCGTTCTGAAGGGACGTGTGCCAGGCGCTGCGGCGACAAGGTTTGCGATGGCGGTTGCGACGTTCTTGGGATCCTGCGCAGGATTGCCGGCTAGCGCCTGCTCAAAACCCTTGAGAAATCCTTCTGCGGTTTCTGACATCTCTTTAAGCGCCGAGATTCTTTCTTTGTCGCTCGGGCGCACGAGGTTATCGATGAAGCTCGTCGGATATCCGCCTGGTTCAACGATGCACACGTCAACACCAGCCTGCGACGATTCGATACGGTAGTTTTCGCTCAATGCCTCGAGCGCCCATTTCGAAGCATTGTATGGCCCATAAAATGGTACCGCGATGCGGCCGAGCAGGCTCGATATGTTGATCACGAGGCCAATTTTTTTCCCGCGCATGTGTGGCATGACGGCCCGTGTTACACGGTGTACGCCAAATACATTGATATCGAAGAGCTTTTGCAGGTCGCTGGCCGTAAAGGTTTCTTGCACGCCCAAAACCCCAACGCCTGCGTTGTTGATCAGCACATCAAGTCCTGAAACTTCTTGGATCGCTGTCGCCACCCCCTTTTCGACGCTCGCATCACTGGTTACATCCATTTCAAGGACAGTTGCGCCCACAGCCTTGAGTTTCGTGGTATTATCTTTGTTGCGGCCCGAAACATCGCGCATGGTGCCGACGACTATGTGGCCCGCTTCGAGCAGAGCCTTGGTAATCAGTAGCCCAAATCCACCTCCCGCGCCTGTGATCATGATTTTTTTCTTATCCATTTGTTCCTCCTGAAATCCATCCGCGGCCACACCCGCGAAACCGATCAAATCAGCAATAGTTTAATATTTTGGAACAATATATAAAATCATAATATACTGTTCGGTTTAGGCGAACAATATGAGATGGCGGCATGGATAAAATTGCCGCAATGCGGACCTTCATTCGCGTGGCCGAACTGCAGAGCTTTAGCCAAGCCGCGCATAACCTCGGCCTGGCCAAGGCCTCGGTTTCTGCCAGTATACAGGCCCTCGAAGCGGCGCTGTCAGCGAAGCTCTTTCAACGAACGACGCGGCAGGTGCGGCTCACCTCAGAAGGGCGCAGTTTTCTCGAGCGCTGCAAAGATGTGCTCTCCGATTTCGACGAGCTTGAAACGATGTTTCACCCGGAGGCGCAAAAACTCGCGGGTAAAATACGCGTGGATATGTCAACGCCGG
The DNA here is from genome assembly GCA_016788945.1 of Leptospiraceae bacterium. Classification (GTDB taxonomy): domain Bacteria; phylum Spirochaetota; class Leptospiria; order Turneriellales; family Turneriellaceae; genus Turneriella. The sequence continues at coordinate 4,115 of JAEUSA010000366.1, read as the reverse complement.
TGGCGCGTGAAGTGGTGCTGCCGCGCATCGGTGAATTTTTGAAAAAATACCCGCGCGTTGAAATTGATCTGTCGAGTTCTGAGCGCCGGGTCGACCTAATTCGCGAAGGCATCGATTGTGTCGTGCGCGGCGGCAACACCCGCGACCCGGCGCTGGCTGAAAAACCGATCGGTGCAATAGAGTTCGTCAACGTGGCAAGCCCCGCCTATCTCAAGGCATTCGGGGTGCCGAAGAGCATTGAAGACCTGAAGTCGCACCGGCTCATTCTATTCAGCACGGTGCCCGGCAGCCCGCCGTCTGGCTTTGAATACCATGACGGCACCAAATACCGCGAACTACAAATTGGCGGATCTATCACCGTGGACACAGCCGACGCTTACAAGGCGGCTTGTCTTGCAGGGCTCGGGATCTGCCAGACTCCGCGTATTAGCTTGCTGAGCGAGCTAAAGGAGAAATGCCTGGTCGAAATCTTGCCGACATTCAAAGCAGAGCCAATGCAAATTAGCATTGTATATCCGCAGAAGCGCATGCTGGCACGGCGCGTGCGCGTCTTTATCGATTGGCTGGCGCCGATACTTAAAGAGACTTATGGCTGAGCGAGATTCGCTTCGGCAAAATGCTGTACTGGAACAGGTGATCGGCGACATCAGACAATGATGCAGCAACTCTGGTTTACCAAAAAGAACACTCTCGAATGGCGCGATGTGCCCGAGCCCACCCTCGACGGCCCGGGTCAGGCGATTGTGCGCCCGCTGGCAATTGCCCGTTGCGATCTCGACCTACCGATCGTACAAGGTCATACGCTGTTTCGCCCGGCGTTTCCTATTGGGCATGAAATGACCGCAGAAATCGTCTCGCTCTCCGAAAGCTGCGCAGGCCTCAACGTCGGCGATCAGTGCATCGTGAATTTCCAGATTGTGTGTGGCACATGCCCCGCCTGCGCGACCGCGCATTCACCTGCCTGCTCGACTGTACCTTTTGCCTCGAATTATGGTCTCGGCCGTGAGGCGACGCAATGGGGTGGAGGTGTTTCGGAACTTGTCAAAGTGCCGTACGCCGAGGCGATGCTGAAGAAAATCCCCGCAGGCCTCGACCCTATACAACTCGCCAGCCTCAGCGACAATATGACCGACGCATACCGTACCGTGGCACCTTATCTCAGGGCACATCCGGGCGCTAACCTGCTCATCGTCGGTGGCGTCGCGGAAAGTATTGCCTGTTACGCAATTCTCGAAGCGCAGGCTTTGGGTGCAAGCTCAATCACCTACTTCGACACTGACCGGGCACGCTGTGATTTTGCCGCTTCTCTCGGTGCGCAGATTCAGTACGCAGAAAAAATTCCGCAGCGGCTCGCTGGCGCCTTCGATGTAACGATCGATTGCTCCGGATCGCTCGAAGGCTTTCGTATGGCTCTGCGCTCCGCACGCCCTTATGGCAAGTCGATCACTGTGAGCATTTTTTTCGATAATAATGTGCCGATACCTTTTATTGAAATGTATAACAAGGGCATTGATCTGACGATCAGCCGCACACATGCACGCGAGCAGACACCCGAATTGCTTGAATTGATTGCACAGAAGAAATTTGACCCCGCACGCGTGACCAGCCGCATTGTAGATTTCAAAGATGCTGCAGAGGCTTGGCTTGAACCCGGGCGAAAACTCATTGTGCGCGGAAGCTGACGACTTGCTGACAGGCGGGCGCATTTATCTCTCAGGCGCGTCCGCCGGGTTTGTTGTGTTCTGTGGAACCGGAAAAAGGTACTGCCAACAGCCGGCGTAAAATTCTTATCACCGGAGCAAGTAATGGCATTGGCAAAGGCGCCGCGCTCATATTAGCTCAAGCATTACCGCCGGGTTCAGAACTGATTTTACTCTGCCGCTCGAGCGCAGCCGGTAAGGCCGTCATCGAGGTCATCAAGCGGCTCGCCCCACACTGCAGCACGACACTGTTGCTGTGCGATTTAACGAAAATGGGCGCAGTGAAAGCGGCAATAACGGAAGTCACGAAAAAATATGATCACCTCGATGCGCTCTTTATCAATGCAGGCATCGGCTATGCCGCGCGACGCATCGAAACCGAAGACGGCATGGATGCACACTTTCAGGTAAATTACCTTGCGCAATTCATGCTTACGCTGCGCCTGCTACCTCTTTTGGAAAAATCGAATTTTGGCGGGCGGATAATTTTCAACGCAACGCATTTTGGTCAGATTTTTTGGGATGACATGCAATTACAAAACGACTGGACGTATGAAAAGGCCATTTTTCAATCGATGGCGGCAAAACGAATGTTTTTGCGCTACCTACATCGCCTGTATCGTCAGATTCCGCAATCTCGCTTGTCGTTTATCGGTTATCAAGTGCGCAAAACTGTCTGGAGCAACCAGCTCAACATCATACCCAAAACAATGAAAATGATGGCAAGCCTCGTGAAGCTATTCGGTGGATTTATTTCGGTGGAAGACAGCGGACGCGATATGTTGCCTTTGTTTCTCGAAAATGAAACTCTCAGCGTCGAGAAATCGGGTAAACTGATCACATCGAAAAAAAATCTATTTCCCGAAATCGCGGAGTCCAACGAAATTCTCGATGAACATGCGCAAGAGAAGCTGTGGCAGATAAGCCTTGAATTGTGCAAGGACGAAGAAACGCGGAATATCGCCACTCAAATCAAGTCACGCACGAGTTAGGCGCGCTTGACCGGATGCCGCAGTAGGGTTTTAAGTTTTGCCGGGGCGGTGCGACGCGGATCACTGAGATAAATCTCATGGTGCTTGCCGTTCGGACCGACATTGTCGACTAAACCCTTTTCCGTCATGAATTTCTGCATGCGCTCGATTGTTTGCGGTTCGGTGGCATATGGTCCCAAATGGGTTGCCTGTACACAAAGACCTTCTTTGAATTTGGCAAGCCGAACCTTTTGAAGTGGAAGATCGTCGCCTTTCTTCTCCGATGCCAGCTTCGCGGCATTTCTGAAATCCGCCTGCTTGACCTCATCAGGAGTCAGAATCATCAGCGTATAATCCCAATTATCTTTTATGGTGATGTCAAACTTACCGTCAGTCACCGACCATAAACCCTCGAGTGGCATGACGGGATAATCAAAGGCATTTGTCTTGCGTTTCTTAATCATAAATTTGAGAGTATAGGCAAGGCTGTAGAGCGCCTGCGTTGCGGCCGCAAAACCGGGAGATTTTCCGGGTTCTGAGCCCTTCTCTATTGCGCCATCGATCATTAAGAACTGCAATGCAGGTAATTGCAGTAATTCAACGCGAGAGGATGAAGTGCGATAAAATGGCGCATACGTTTTTTTCAGCTGTAGGGATTTCACTGTCGCTGAACCGCGATTGCCGAAGGTTCCGTAAAGAGAATTGTGGCGGGGCGCGGCAGGTCGCTCAACCCGTGTGGGTACCTATGCAGGTATCTTTAGTATTTACCGCCACCGTGAAACGTCGTGTGTGGTGCGAATGGCTGTTTCGTTCGCACAGGTAAAAAACACTCCCTTCTTTCAACTGAGCTGGCGTCTCGAAATGTTCACCAGCGTAATTCCCATACCGACGTTCGTGTATTTCATCATGGTCACCGGCGCATTTGAAGGCGAGGCGCGGCTGTGGGCCGTCGCTGTTGCAGGCCTCGTGGCAGGCGGCGGAACTGTATTGTGGGGCTTGCTCTACCGGTACTTCGCGCTGAACAAACTGATGGCTGAGCTGGTGCGTCTGAAAAGTTCCAATGCCACGGGCGTGACAGAAAAAATTCGGCTACGCAACCGGTTACTCGCTTATCCATACCGCGAAGGCCGTGTCATTATTGCACGTTGGGCTGTCGGCGTCGTGGCGGGCGCACTCATATATATCGCGCAGATGCAAGAGATACCGTGGTATGCCTTGTTTGTTGAGGCCTATTCGTTGCTGTTTGTGCTGCCAATTTCATACGTCATGTACCTTTTTATGTCTGAGAGTGTGCTGCGTCCGCTGCTGCAAGATCCGCTGTTTGCGTCGCTACCGGCCGCCGGCAAAGCAATCCGCGAAACCAGTTTTTTTACCCGCATGCTATTGACCATTGCCTCGGTAACGATCACTCCCATCGCGATTTTTGGTTTTATGCTCTATACGA
>JAEUSA010000312.1 GCA_016788945.1 Leptospiraceae bacterium | reverse complement strand
GCGACGGTTTTCTTCTTGGCAACTGCCTTGGCTTTTTTCTTCGCCGCCTTCTTCTTCGGCTGCTTAGGTTTGCTGACCGCCTTTTTCAAGAGCTTCGCAATTTCGCTGCGCAACTTTTCCATGCCTTCGCCCGTCTCGGCCGAAACCGGAATCGGGTCAAGCCCCTGTTTCTTGTAAGATGTAATCAAATCTTTCAGAAATTTGCGATCGTCGAAGCGGTCGATTTTGTTGAGCACTAACACCGAAGGCTTTGTCAAGAGCTCACCGCTGTAGCTCTCGATTTCGGTATAGAGAATTTTGAGTTCGTCTTCGACGAACGCATTTTCCAGATCGATCACAAACACAATGATGCGCACGCGCTCTATATGCTTCAAAAAAGACAGGCCAAGGCCATAACCCCGCGATGCGCCTTCGAGAATACCGGGAATATCGGCGACGATCACCGGGCGATTGAGAAGATCTTCAATTACACCGATATTCGGCGACAGGGTGGTGAATGGGTAATTGGCGATTTTCGGATTCGCCTTGGTCAGCGCCTTGAGCAACGTTGACTTGCCGGCATTGGGAAAACCGACAAGGCCGATGTCGGCGATCATTTTGAGCGAGAGCAGAAACTCTTTTTCTTCGGTCTCTTCACCCGGCTGCGCAAAGCGCGGTGCCTGCCGGCGCGCGGTTCTGAAGAACGCATTACCTTTGCCACCGCGCCCACCGTGCGCCGCGGTATAACTGCCGGGTTCGGTAAAGTCGTGCAGCAGGGCTCCCGATTGGGGGTCGATGATCTGCGTGCCATAGGGCACGCGAATTACTAAATCCGCACCCTTTTTGCCGTTGCAGTTCGAACCCTCACCGGGAAAACCGTTACGCGCCTTGTATATCTGCTCTGGCCGAATGTGCGACAAGGCCAGCAATTGTTCTGAAGTCGTAAAAATGACGTCGCCGCCATCGCCCCCATCACCGCCATCGGGGCCGCCGTACTCCATGAATTTTTCACGCAAGAACGAAACCTCACCGGCACCGCCCTTGCCTGCCTGCACGCGGATCAATACTTCATCGACAAATTTATGCATATCGTCTCAAAAACCCGCAAATTTCCTGAAGGTTTCTACGGGTTTGTCAAGCGTTTAGCATAGGGAGCTGGTGCGTTTTGTCTGTGGTCAGGCGAAAACCATATCCAAACGCGAAGCGTTTGGATATGGTTTTCGCGATTATCCATTAAACGCGGCCGCATCTTTTAGTAGGCAATGTCCGGAAATTTGCTCCCCGGCGTAATAACAGTAAGGACAACGACCCGGCATAACGATATGAAATCCGCCTTTTTTTCTCTTCTTATTCTGCTCTCGGGCATCACCGGCATCGCAGCCAAGGGGGAATGTGCGCAAGACCTGCAGACGCATTGCAGCAATGCCGCAAAGGTCGGCGGCCGCGCGCTGACCATCTGCATTGTCGCCGCAGAGGCAAAATTCTCTGACCCCTGCCTGATGCGGCTCGCGCGGGAGCGCTCAGAGGTTGCGTCGATCAGGCAGGCGTGCAAAGCCGACGAAACCAAACTCTGCGCCGACGCGAAAAACGGCACTGATATTCTCATGTGCATCCGCACGAAAGATAACGACGTCAGCAGCCGCTGCCGTCGGGTCATTGAGTCGACTTCGGTAAATATCTGGTAACATGTCCGCAACCCATGGCGCCGCGCGTCTAAATGGGAAAGTCGTCGTAATAAGGAGACATATGAAAAACGCTATTTTATTGATTGGCGCACTGACCATCGGTGCAATCGGCATCAGCGCAAAAGGCGAATGCCAACAAGACCGTGAGAAATTTTGCAAGAACGCGCCCAAGGGCGACCACAAGGCGATGTACGAATGCATGAAATCGCATGAGGCGCAGCTGTCTGAAGGTTGCAAAGAACACCGCCAGCTGTTGCGCGAAAAAAGCAAAGACATACAAAAAGCCTGCAAGAAAGATTACAAAAAACTCTGCAAAGGTGAAAAACCCGGCCAGGGCCGCATCATCAAATGCCTCAAGCAGAACGAATCATCGCTGAGCGCTGACTGCAAATCGGCTTTATCGAAAACAAATATTGACCAATAAAAGAATCCCCCGTGACCGCACGGGGATTTCTCACCAACCTACATATCTTGCACGTCTTGCAGCTCTGCCGTCGGTACTCTGATTGTACCCGACGGCGTGATGATTTCCATCTGTGCGCCTTTGAGCTGAAAGAAACCGGTGTACGATTTGCCGTTCTTCAGATTGACGCGCGACACCTTGCCATACTTAGCCCTGATCTCGGCGAGCGTCAATTTTGGCGCTGACCCCGGTTTAAGATTTACCGCAGAATTTTCGGCATTGCCGATTTCAGCAACAATCGCGTCGGCCGCTGCCTGAAAGCCTGATTGCCCCGCTAGGGCCGCAAGCTGCGAGTAGAGTTTTAGACGTGTGCTCTCTGCATCGCTCAGCGCGATGGCTTCGTACTGCTGCGCCTTGGGCAACAGTCGGATCTTCTGCCCTGCCGTGATCGTGACCGGTTTTGCTGCTGCCTCGCTTGACCGTACGGCGACGCTGCCTTGGAGCACCTGAACCGACATGCCGTCAGCTGACGACTCTACCGCAAACCCGGTTCCGGTTACGTTTACCGCGCCGTGCGGGGTCGACACCGAGAACATTGATTTGCCCTTCGCAACGCTAAAGAAGGCAAACCCCTGTTGATGCGCGACGGTGATGTCAGCCGCACCACTTTTCTCTTTGGCCTGCTGCAGCTGCAACCGTGCGTTTTGGCCCACGACGATGACCGCAAAATCGCCCAGCCGCGACATCGCCACCGACTTTGTGCCGGTGCTGAGTGTTGCCTCAGCTTTGTTTGCGCTGCCTGAAGTATAATCGACTTCGAGCGCAATGTCTTTCGGCCGGCCGAGCAAAAACACAACACCGACTGCGATCGTAACCGCCGCAGCAGCAGAAAGAGGCAGCCACAGCCGTGACCGCGGTTTGGCCTTCACACTGAGCGGTGATACCTTGGCAAATTCGGATAATATTTGCTCTTTCTCAGCGCCGAGGCGTGATTTGACTGCAGCGATGCGTTCAGGCGATAATCCACCCGCGCCGCTCTCGCGGATTTTCTGCTCTTCGCGTGCAATCAGCTCTTGGAGCAATTTATCCTCATTGTGATTCTGCGAGCCACTCATTGTATAACACTGCCCCCGGCCGCGACTATATTCAAATCTTTTAGATCGTCGGCAAGTTTACGCAGCGCGCGCGTATACCATGTATTGACCGAGCCCAAGGGTTCTTTCAGCAGTTCGGCAATTTCGGCATTCGAATAGTTGAGCAATTTCAATTCCATGACCTTACGGTATTGCTGGTCGAGACTGAGAATTGCCGCGTTCAGCCGCTGCGTCGTTTCACGGCGCTCAAAGTCTTTCGCCACGGGGTCGCTGCCAGTGATCAATCGCCAATGCCGCGGATTATCGCCGTCGAAAGTCTCGAGCGGGGCATCGGCCTTGTAGGTCTTTTGCCGCCAATCATACGAAAAATTCAGCGCACTCTTCACCAGATAGGCCTTGAATGCCTCTTCAGTTTCGCCGCCAAATTTGGCGAAAAGGTTTATTTTGAGAACATGGTAGAAAAATTCTTGTGTAGCATCGTCAACGTCGTTTGCGCCGACACGCTTGCCGATGAACGCGCGCACGAGCGGTGAAAAACGCTCCATGAATTCGCCGAGCGCGGCATCTTCTAAGTTGCGCAGGCGTTTAAGCAGGGTAGAAAAATCCATGGCGCGCGGGCCAGAGCATCTGCAGGCTCACGCGAGATGTAAAGCAAAATACGGGGGCGATTATGCCGCCTGCCTGCGCGCGACAAACGGCGTAATGGCACCAAGGCGCGCATCGTCACTCTTATCACCTAAAATCGCCCAAGTTTCATACAGCTGTTGCCCGATTTCAACCAGACAATGAGAAAACAGTTTTTCTGAATTCTCTTTAGTTAGCTGTTTTTCTGCGGCGTTGCATTGCGGCACTAACTTGAGCTTGCGCCATATCGCTTTCGGCAGCACAGTATACCCGTCTTTGCCGTCAGTCAAGAACCGCAAGGTTTCTTCCATGCCATTGTGGCAAATTTTTGCTTCAACGTGGCGCGTGGGCGTGTTCATGGAAGAGAAGACGGGGATAGTTGGATTTTGTATTCAAGAATTTGCTAGAACTAGCTGTGCGGGCACTATGATCGGCGACCAACGATGAATTCGTAGATAGCGAGAATACCTGCGATGGTACCAATAATCGTAATGAAAAGGTCAGATATGTTCCTAAACTCGTTGTAAGTACTTGCCAACGACAATAACACCGCAACGATCGCCGCGCCCAGAAATGCGAGAAGTCGTGGATTCATTTCATAGCTTGATTCTTTTTAACTTCGTTTGCGACCATTTTGGAAATACCGACGGCAAGAAGGTAAAGCCCCGAGGTTAAGCCAATAATCAGCATTATCAAAGTAGCCGTACTCATATGATCACTATACACCTTGAAATACCTGATGGCAATGTTTTTTTGAACTCATCGCCCCGGCCCCCTGCTCTTGGTGGTCGAGCAGCGAAGCGTATCGAGAGACAAGAGAAGGGGAAATTCAATCCCCTCTCTTTGCAAGAGCCGCTGGGTTCGCTTGCGAACAGGGGGTTAGGGGGTGAGTTACTTCACCTTCATGATCCACACCACCGACATGTTAACCGGTCGGGTTTCGTTGGCTGTGCGGGGTGTGCCGTTGGCGCCGTCGGAGGATGGATCACCAGCCAAATCGCCGGAAGCACTCGTAGTGCCGGCATAAAATACCCCTGGTGCAGCGCCCGATTGGAAAAAGGCGGCCGCATTATTTACACCTTTATGCCAATGCCCTTGGAAAGCGTCTTGCTGTCCCGTCCCCGAAGTTAATCCGCCACGCAGAAACATGGACAATTTGGCCGTTTGGCCGGGCGAATTGGCACCGGCAGCATCGCCGTTCAGGTTGGGTATGACTTGGGTATTGTAGGGTGACTGCGCATCGCTCAATGTCTGTCCGTTACATTCAACCCATTCGCCGCTGGCGGGCAGACCGGGCGTACCCGTCAGCGATTTGTGCCAGGCGAGAATAGTACCAATGGGTGGGTGGTAGGCTGCGAGATCGTTTACTTTGGTAAATAACTGATCAAAATTCGCATTCACCTCACTCGCAACGGTCGGGTTTCCGGCTGTGAAAGTGAATGATTTCGTGATGCTGAGCGCATAGATCGACACGGGAATCACAATGCCGATTGCCATGAGCGCGGCCACAATGCGCTTGTTCCTTTTCATCGCGCGCACCACGCGCTGCGCTCGCGAAAGTTTCAACTCACGGATTTCGGCCCTGAGTGCCTCAATTTCGGCCCGCGTTTCAGCATCCATGGGGCGAGGATGAGATTGTGATAGAATGTGGTGTCAATAAGAAACTCACCCCCCTACCACCCCGACTCTGAAAGGGAGGTGGTAAGGGGTGAGTTTTTTTGAATACAAAATCCGCTTAACCCCGTGTGAATGGGTATGAGTACCCTAACACGCCTATTTGTTTGTTTTCTCGTCAGCTTCCTCGTTCCGGAAATTTATGCCGATGTGAATCCCGATGGTTCTTTCAGCCATACAATTCCGATTGAGATACCCAACGGCCGCAACGGCCTACAGCCCAAATTGGCGCTTAACTATAACTCCAATAGCGGCAACGGGGCCATCGGCGTCGGCTGGAGCTTATCTGGCCTGCCCGCAATTACGCGCATGAATTATGGCAATGGCATTAACTATGGCAGAGTCGGCTTTCCTGCGGATACTTATGCGGGCCCTGAGGGCAGGCTGATCGAATTGGGCAGTGGAACAGGCATTTACCATTCGGAAACTGAATCTTGGTCGAGATACGAAGCGATTGGTAATTGCGGCAACGGGCCCTGCTCTTGGAAGGTCACCGACCGCAACGGCTTAGTATACCATTATGGTCTCACGACAAACTCCCGTATCATTGCTAAAGATGCCAATAACAATGACATCAATTCTGGCGCAGTCCGCGTGTGGGCATTGGAACGGGTTGAAGATCTCAATGGCAATTTTTATGAAGTCACTTACAAAAAAGACGCCGGATTATTCTATGATAGCGGTCAGTACTACCCGGAAAAAATTAGCTACACATTAGGCAATGGCATTAGTAAGAATTATGCGATCTCTTTTTTCTATGATGAAACCGGTAGACCAGATAAGGAGATTAGTTTTGCGACATCGGCGTATGTGAAAACCAATTGGAGACTAACTAAGATTGCAATGGATTACCAAAGTACCTGCTTCTTGGTTTTCACTTGCGCCGACCGGATAAAAAGTTTGGTATTAACGTACGAAAATGGCAACAATATCATTTCCAGTCAGTTTGTTACCCTCCAAGAATTAGATGCTGCCACCAATCAAGTATCATGGGTTATGTTCGAATGGCATGCCGGCGAATCCCAATACAACTCACCTGCAAATTGGTCTTTCCCGGCAGGCGTTACAGGCATAAACAGCGGAACGAACTACCCGAGGTGGACAGACACATCTGGCAATGGTGACCATAACAACCTTATCGACATGAATGGTGACGGAAAACCGGATAGAGTCTTCCATTACAATTATGTTACAAACACACCGGGACTATGGGTTGCATTGAGCAATGGAGCCGGATTCAGTACGCCCACGAATTGGTCGTTCCCTGAAGGTGTTACAGGAGTAAATAGCGGAACAAACTACCCAAGATGGGCAAATCCTGATGGGAGTGGCGACTATAACAACCTTATCGACATGAATGGTGATGGAAAACCGGATAGAGTCTTCCATTACAATTACGTCACAAACACACCGGGACTATGGGTTGCATTGAACAATGGAGCCGGATTCAGTACGCCCGCGAATTGGTCGTTCCCTGAGGGGGTTACCGGAATAAACAGCGGTACGAACTATCCAAGATGGACAAATTCGAACAGAAGCGGAGATTTTAACAACCTTATCGACATGAATGGCGATGGGAGACCAGATAGAGTCTTCCATTACAATTACGCCACAAACACACCGGGGCTGTGGGTTGCTATCAATAAGACGGCAGGTCGCAAACTGACAAAGATTACAGACCTGAACTTGGCAGTGAGAAATATCACATATACAAACTTCCTGCAACCAACGGGAACCATTTGCACAACCCCCTGCACCTCTCCCGATTCCTCTTCACTAACCTACACCAACGGCATTCCCAATGCCTCGCCCCGCTACGTCGTGACACAGGTCACAACGACAAGCAATATGGACCTCGATGGTGCCGCGGGTAATGATACCCAAGTAACCAAGTACGAATATTTTAACGGTCGCGTAACAAACGGCTTTGTACACGAGCGGACGAATCTGGGCTTTGAGAAGATCAAAACGATCGATCAAAACTCGGGTAAATATACCATCACCACGTACCGCCAAGATAAACCGTTTCACGGCTTAGCTTCGGTGACACGCAACTATTTGGGTTCGGGCGAACTGATTACCGAACACCTCAACGCGATGCCTGTACAATATCTCTGCGATGAGACAGGTTGTGTATACGATGCGGCGAAGCAGGCACACCCGGCGAAACCCAGACAGTTGCGCTATATGGGCGAGACAGAAACGCGAACCTTCGAAAACGGTACACTCGTCGCGCGAAAACAAGATGAAGTCATGCAATACGACGCTTATGGCAATGCGCTGGCGATTCGCACATGGGTGTCATCGAACTGGAACCACCGCGCTATCTTTAAGTTTTATAACTACATAAACCATATTACCTCAACGGAGCGCGCGATTGGGCTTGCCTACAGCGAAACGACCTGCCTCACCGCATCGCCCTGTGTTGAGAATTCGGCCAATTTCACTTCTGGTTCGCTCAGCTATTTTGACAACTTACCGCTCGGGCAGGTCGGTGCAAATCACCTGTTGACGAAAAAAGAAACGTTTGTTTCAACGGGAATCACCGCAGGCACACAGACCGGAGTGTGGGCGCCAGAGACGTTTACCTATGCGGCGAATGGCCTTATTGCTTCGAAAACCGATGCAACCGGCGTCGTGACGGCATTTACTTACGATACTGGCGATTATTACCAATATCCAGAGTCGGTCAGCCGGTCGCACGGAGGTAA
>JAEUSA010000309.1 GCA_016788945.1 Leptospiraceae bacterium | reverse complement strand
ACGACGTAATCGACGTCGCGGTTGAACAATTTATGCGCCTTGAGGCACTGGTGTACGTGGTGTACGAGTTCGACGTTCTGCGGAGCGTACAGGTTCTCGACATTGAGTAGTTTTTCCACTTTATGCACGCCGATTTCTGTCAGCAACACCGACCTCGCCTTTTCATCGACGTCGTAATCTACCTTGTCTTGCAGCGAAGGAATAATTTTGTTCACGCGAACGTATTCGCCGGCATCTTGATCGGCGGGGCCTGAAATAATCAGCGGCGTACGCGCTTCGTCGATCAGAATCGAATCGACCTCGTCGACAATCGCGAAATAGTGCCCGCGCTGCACCCGGTAGTTGCGGTGATCGACCATATTGTCGCGCAGATAATCAAAGCCGAATTCGTTGTTCGTGCCATAGGTGATATCGGCGCCATACGCTTCGCGGCGCTGCGCATGCGACATGTTGCTCTTGATAACGCCGGTGGTGAGGCCGTGAAAATCATAGAGCGGACGCATCCAGTCGGCGTCGCGGCCGGCGAGGTAATCGTTGACCGTGACCACGTGTACACCCTTGCCGGTGAGTGCGTTGAGGTAAACGGCAAGAGTCGCGGTGAGCGTCTTACCCTCGCCGGTCTTCATCTCGGCTATTTTTCCTTCGTTGAGCGCCATGGCGCCCATCAGCTGCACGTCGAAATGGCGCATTTTCATGACGCGTAACGAGGTTTCGCGCAGTACCGCAAATGCTTCGGGCAGCAGAGAGATCAGTTTTTCGCCATTGGCGATGCGCTCTTTGAAAGCCGGGGTTTTTGCCGCCAGTTCGGCATCTGAGAGTTTTTGTATTTCGCTCTCGAGCGCGTTGATGCGGTCTACGTAGGGACGTATACGCTTGAGATCGCGCTCGTATTTTGAGCCGAAAATCGCCTTAAGGACAAACTGGAGCATCGATCAAGTTTTGTGCAAAAGACATAGCGTCGACGAAAATCGGGGCCGGTTAACCTTGTGTTTCGGGGCATAACCGAATTAATAGTTGTAAAGCCTGAAGGCAAAACGGAGTCGTATGGTTATGCTCCGTGCCGGCAGAAAATCGGGCGTGCTCGTTTTTATATCGGCTCTGCTTTCCGCACTGCCATATTGCCAGAAAGGCGATGGCAAAGAAATTTTTGAAGACGATTTTAACTCAACGAGTTTCAATTCGGCGTGGATTGTAAATGAACCCGCAGGTTCATCGTTCAAGCCCGTTACCGGCGAGGCGCATCCCGATGCCGGTGCGGCGAATCTTGGCGCCATGCCAAGCCTCATCTACCGCGAAAAGGTTTCCGGAAATTTCCGGGTGGGGGCACGGATGTCCATATCGGGGGGATATTTCACCGGACGCGGCTATTTGATTGGGCGGGCGCAGGCAAGCGATTCACCGCAGCGCAGTTATCTGTGTGGTTATTATTACGATTCATTCTGGGCGAAGAATTACTTCATGTTGGGCAGATTCGATACAGGCCAACTCGTCGACCTATCGGTAAAGCCGATGCATAACCTGTCGGCGGGTATTTCGGATATGATCTACCTCAGTTTTGATGGTAGCAAAATTCAGTGCGAGATTTCGGGCCACAGCGCGATTGTGTTGACTGCCACCGACGGTAATTATGCCGATGGTTTCATCGGCCTCACAGGTGGTGGCCTGAACGCGAATTACCTTTACTTTGATAATTTTAGAGCAGAAAAACTTTAATCCGAAGGCCTCAGGCTTTGCCGCGTGATTCTAACAGGCGTTTGAGGTTTGCCAGCGCCTTGATTGACTGGCTGCTGATTTTGGGGCGCACAATAATGGGTTCGAACAGGCCGAGCGCACCATGAACGAAGTAGGTGAGCGTGCGGCGAAATAATGTCGTCTCACCATTCAGCAAAAAATCGTAGTGAATCGTCAGATCAAATAATGAGGATTTTCCCTGCACCTCCCAGGTCTTCGCCGGTTGGCTGATGGTCACGGTATACGCTGTTTGCCGCTGCACGCTGATGAACGGATATCGCACCGTGATAACTTCTTGAAATTGATCACCACTCTGCAGCGGCACACGCGGCAGCACTGCAGAGGTTGAAGCGGGATGCCATTCTTGCCACAAATCGGGCCGGCTTACATAGTCGAATACCGCACGCGGCGAAACCGAGATGTTGATCTCGTGTGTCATGGTGGTTGGCTTCTGCATTATTCTGGTGATTATCGCGTCGCGGTTAGGTTAGAACCAAGCATAACGGACTGACAACTGCAAGCCCAGCGCCGCTTGCGCGACACTCGAATCGAGTTTGTATTCGCTGCTTGCGGAAGTTACCTTCGCAGACGTCGGCAAAATCAGGTTCGTGAGAAATCCCACTTGCAGATTACCGATCAAAGGGTAATACATGCTTGCGTAAAAAAAAGGTGCCGCGACCTGACTGAAGTCATAGGTGCCACCGCGCAGCTGGTAGATCGAAATACCCGCACCCGCGGCGGGGAAAAAACCAAAAAGCGATGGCAGAGCATACACAGCAGCAAAGTTCAGGTTGAGATAACCATAATTGCCGCCTTCGGCCACACTCACGGTGTTGGTACCCGCGGGCAGGTTCACTGCGCGCGTCGGAAAAAGACCCGTTTCAGCGCCGAAATGAAAACCGTAATGCTTATACGCGAGATAGTCGACGGTCATGCCAAAACCATAACCGGTTTTGTGCAGGCTGTTTAAGGCAAGGCCTAAACCGCCGTGAATGCCGGTGTAGATACTCGAGTTCTCGAACAATTTGTCGAGAAACGTCTTGGATTCTTCGATGCGGCGTGCCTCGGCTTCGCGCGCCTGCTGCTCTTTGAGCTCGCGTTCTTTGATCGCCTTGAGCTCGGCTTCTTTACGCGCCAGTTCTTCCTGTTCGGTCAGCGGCGCCGGTGGCGTTGCCGGGGGCACAGGTGGAGTTGCCGCTTCGGTTGGTTTTGTCGCCGGGGTCGTTGGTTCTTGTTTAGCCGGCAGGGGTTTCGTGGCATCGATGGCCGCTGGTTTCTCTTGTGCCGTGATCATGCTGCTGAAATATAGTAGCGAACAGATGATCGGTGCGAAGGTGCGCATATGACACGCATGAGGGGCGAGCGGCAGCGCAAAGTGAATTACGGATTAACACCGCGACCCAAGCCGCCACGCAAGACTGCGATTGATTATGAACTGGAAATTTCACAAACACTATGTTTTTCTCGATCTCGAAGCCACCTGCGCGAAAGACGGCGGCATTGCCCGAAACGAGCGCGAAACGATTGAAATCGGGGCCGTGGCGCTCGATGCCGAACGACGGGTGTTGTCTGAGTTTCAGGAGTACATACGCCCGGTATTGCACCGCAACCTCACCGAATTCTGCACCGAACTCACCGGCATTACGCAGGCGACCGTCGATGCTGCGGCATTTTTTCCGCATGTCTTTATGCGCTTCAGCAAATGGATCGCGGATTTCGAAGATGTGTTTTTGTTCAGTTGGGGCAATTATGACCGCAAGCAGTTAGTGCTCGATTGCCGCCGTCACGGCATCGACTATACCTTGCCTAAAGGATTCATGGATTTCAAAAATCTGTTCTTTAAGAAACAAAAGCTGCTCAAACGACAGGGACTCGAATTAACTCTCGCGGCGCTCGGTCTAGGGTTCGAAGGTCGTCCGCACAGCGCGCTCAGCGATGCGAAGAACACGGCAAGGCTGATGCGCTACATTGCCGATGCCGAATAGGCTAAGCGATGGCCCCCGTCTCGCGCAGCCAGGCCACGGTATCTTTCATACCCTCTTTCACATCGGGATAAAGATATTGAAACCCGGTGCTCAAACTCTTGCGGTTTGAGATCCAATAACTCGAAGAAATATATTCAGCCGATTGCACCTCAAGTATACGCACACGCGGTATGCCAAATTGCCGTTCAAGCGCAGTCCACGCTTGTGCGACGAGCGAGGCAACCGGTTTGAGCATGCTCACGGGCAAGAACGGAATATCGGCCATCTTGCGGCCGGTCAGCAGGGCGAGATAATGCAGAAATTCATGGTATGAAATGATACTGTTGTCGGCGACATTAAAGTCTTCGCCGACGTACTCACGGCGGCCGCAGATATGCAGCGCGAAACGTGCAAGGTCGTGCACGTGCACCGACGTCGTGATATAGTTCTTGCTGTCTTCAGGGATAGCGGGCAGCAAACCATTGCCGATTGCCGCGGCGATTCCACCGTGTCCATAGTCGCTGCCCGGCCCATAGATCGGTGCGGGCCTGATGACGGTAAGCGGTAGCGATCGCTCACGGTGCGCCTGCCATACCAGCCGTTCTTGCTGCCATTTGCTGATCGAGTAGGCGTTGACGAGTTCGGTGCCGCACGGGCCGTCGGCTTCGGTATTTTTCGGCGATGACGATTTTTCCGAAAATGGTAGATTGGCAGCTTTGCCCGCCGCCACCGGACGACCGAAAACGCCGCATGTGCTCCAGTGGATGAATTGTTTTGGTTTG
>JAEUSA010000191.1 GCA_016788945.1 Leptospiraceae bacterium | reverse complement strand
GATTCACAACTGCAGGTCGATATTTCAGCCGATCACATGCGGGCGACGATGAGCATCACGCGGCCGCGGCCGGGTGGCAGGCATCTACAGGTTGCCGATGTGATGCAGGCTCTTAAGTCCAACGGCGTGCAATTCGGCTTTCGCGAAAACATTATCGAGAAGGCTCTCGAAGAAGAAGTCTATTCGACGCCGATTGTTGTTGCCGAGGGTAAACCCGCGCAGAACGGTCGCGACGGTTATATCGATTATAAAGTGCGCATCGACAAAAAGGTGGAGTTCAAAGAAGACGAAACCGGTCGAATCGACTTTCTGCAGCGCGATCTTGTCGAGAACGTAGTGCAAGGTCAGGTGCTGGCCGAGCTTGTTCCGGCGCAGCGCGGGCAAGATGGCCGCGACCTCTTTAACAAGATCACGCCTGCCAAAAATGGCAACCCGGTCACGATCAAACCCGGGCCTGGTACGATGCTCTCCGACGACGGCAAACGACTCCTCGCGGAAAAAAACGGGCAGGTACTCTACCGTGGTGGAATTCTCAGCGTGCACGACATGTTCACGATCAACGGCGACGTGGGTATCGCTACGGGCAATATTACCTTTCTCGGCTCGATTATGGTTACTGGCAGCATTGAAGACAACATGCACGTCAAGGCTGCCGGCACAATCGAGGTTGCCGGAACGATTCAAAAGGCTTTCGTTGAAGCCGAGGGCGATATCATCGTGCGCCAGGGTATTATCGGTCGCGATAATGCGCAGGTCGAATCGACGGCGGGTTCAGTGTATGGTAAGTTTTTGCAAAACGCTACCTGTATGGCCGAGGCCGACGTGGTCATGGGCGAGAATATCATGCATTCGCGTGTCTATGCCGGTGGCAACGTCATCTGTAACGGTAAACGCGCCCAGTTAGTGGGCGGTGAAATCATTACCGGCGGGGTCGTGCGCGTGAAGTCCCTCGGCGCGATGGCCGCAACGCCGACGCATGTGATCGCCGGGGTTAATCCGCGCGCGATGCAGCAGATGAAACAAATTGCGCAGATTGAAAAACAGTTGCGCGACAAGATTGCGCAGGCAGAAGTAAATCTTAAAACGTTGCAGCAGCAGAAAGCCGCAGCGCCCGACGCATTCGGCGAGGCCAAAGAAGAACAGCTCGTCAAAACGCAGGCATTTAAAGACAAACTCGAAGAGCGCCTGCGCGAGGCGCTGGGCGAAAAAGAAAATATTGAAACCTTCATGAAAGATGCGCAATCTCACGGTGCAGTGCATGTCGAGAAGACCGTATTCCCCGGGGTTACCATCGAAATTAACGGCGCGCAATTTTCTGTGCAGGACGAATATAACAACGTTTCGTTTGTTGAAGAAGCGGGTCGCATCAACATCGTCGCGTATGTACCGCCCGGCGATGACGATAAACACTTCCAGAAAAACCGGCGCAAGGGGCGTTACAGCGATGTTATCCGCTAGGTTGATGAAGGTCTCAGCATGAAACCCCTCGATCTCAACGTCAGCATTCAGAATTCATACGAAGCGGCCCGCGTTGAATCGGTGCGCCTCGAAAAGCCCCATGTCGTGAGCCAGCTTGGTCTTGAAGATGCGCAGCGGGAGCAACTCGCGCGCGATCAGAGCGTTGTAGCACCCGAATCGCGTCCTTACAGCGAAGATTTGTTCGCCGCCGACGAATATGAGCATTCAGACTACACGGAAAAACGCGGGCGCGGCCAACAGAAAAAACCGCAGCCCGAAAAAAAAACTGTAGAACCGGAAGCCGAGGCCGAAACGGCGGAAAAAAAGACCGAAGAACAGGGCGATGGCTTTTCTACGTACGCATGATTTCATTGCGGATGCGCTGCGCTTCAGAAAATAAACCCGCAATGTCGGCGTTACCGGCGCGAACTTCATTGGCGAGAGATTTCAGACGCTCTGCGTAACTCACGAGCCAGTCGGCAATATTTTCGCGGTTGCTGTTGGTAATGCCCTGCCACATTTCACCGGAACTTGTTGCGACGCGCGTCATGTCACGGTAACTGCCTGCCGCGGCTGATACCGGTAGGTGTGCTGCGGCAACTTTGTCGCTGAGTTCGGCGATGACGCAGGCCGCAAGGTGTAGGCCGTGGCTGACATATGCCATGACCTCGTCGTGCTGTGCGGCGTCGATGGTGCAGGTGCGTGCGCCGGTGCTTTGCCACAGAGTTTCGACGGTTTTCAGATCGTTCGCGTTATGCTCTTGGGGCGGAGTGAGAAAAACCACAGAATTTTCAAACAATGATGCCTCAGCCGCCGCGGGGCCCTGTTTTTCTTTCCCGGCCATTGGGTGCGTACCGATAAAGCGCGCCGTGCGGTAGTTCGCTTCAACGTAGCGCAGCAGTTCAGCCTTCGTGGAGCACATGTCGAACACGATAAGTCTGTTGTAGAGTGCCTGGTCTGCCAATACCGTGTCGAGTATGCGGTAACAGTCGCCGACATTGAGGCCGAGCGCGAGCATATCGCAGTCTTTGAGCATCGCCAACGCCTCGTTCTCATCGGTTGTGATCGCCGTGAAACCTTGCGCGAGAAGCAGATCACGGCTCTGAGCCGAGCGCACCGCACCCCTGATCTCATGGCCTTTGGCGCGCAGGGCCTGCGCCAGCGATGCGCCGATCAGGCCCATGCCCCAGATAAAAATTTTCACAGTTTTTCTCTGATGAAAGGCATCGGATTATAGGTGAGATCGAAATAGTTGTCGCTTTCTATGCTCTTGATACGCACTTCGTAATGCAGATGAGGCCCCGTCGAACGCCCGGTGGTGCCGACAAAACCCAACAGGTCTCCGCGTTTAACTTTTTTGTCTTTGCTGACGCTGATTGCATCCATGTGCGCGTATGCGGTAATGAGACCGTACTTGTGCAGTACCCGCACGTTCTTGCCAAGCCCTGTCGAGCCGTCATCGGCTGCGGCCGCGACGACACCATCAGCGGTCGAATAGATCGGAGTGCCGATGCCGCCGGCAAAGTCGATGCCGGTGTGAAAGCTTGTCTCTAATCCGAACGGGTCGACACGGCTGCCGTACAGCGAGGTGATCTGGTTCGAGCGCACTGGAATGCCGATCGGCATGTTGATGTAGGCATCTTCGCGCGCACTGATAATGCGCATCACACTCATGAGCGGCAGAATTTTCGCGCTCTGTCTGAGCGCTTGCCCTGCATCTTCGAGATCACCCAGTTCGGGACGCTGGTGAAAAATAGCGTGATAATATTCTTCGCCGACAGATTTTAGATCGTCGAGGTTTGCGGTGATCTGCGCTTTGCCGTGCTCGAGAATTTCCCAGCGCGCAACCCAAGCCGAAGTCTGTTCTTCTGATTCGCGTTTGTGCGTGTCGATGGCACTGCGGCGCAGCATTGCATAAGCAATCATACCGCCGACGGCCAGCAGCAGAAGCAGAATAAAACGAATCATCGAGTATGGGACGCGCCACTCGCGCTTGAAGCCTCCGGATGCGGGGATTACCGCAAGCGTGAACGCTTTTTCGCTGTTGCGCAATGCACGGCTTCTGTTATAAACTGGGGCTGAACGCGCCATCGAAATTAATTTGCTGCCTATCCGGTGATTTAGTATAATCCTTTATCATAACGCAACGTCAAGTCAATTAGGAGCAAATATGGGCCTCGTACAGGAAATAACAGATCAGAATTTCACAAATAAGACCGGCAGCGGTGTCGTGATGGTCGATTTCTGGGCCCCTTGGTGCGGTCCATGCCGCATGGTTGCTCCTGTGCTCGAAGATCTGCAGAAAGAAATGGGCGAAAAAGTTTCTATTCTGAAGATGAATGTCGACGAGAACCCTGATACTGCAACAAAATTCGGCATCACGAGTATTCCGACACTGATGGTGTTTAAGAATGGTGAACTCGTCGACCGCACGGTGGGCGCGGCGCCGAAAGAGCATTACAAAACGCTGCTCGGCAAGCACATCGCCTGATTCAATTATTTCGCCCGGCTGATTTGTTCGGCGCGGGTAAACACAGATAGCATTTCACGCGTTGACATCGTGCCCTCAGGGGCATCGCTGTCGCTGAATAGACCGGCACGTACCGCATCGCGGTAATACCACGCCGGTGAATCTAACAATTTCGTAAAAAAACCCCGCGGCAGGTCGAAGCGCTGAAAAATCAGGCGCGCAAAATCGCGACGTAGAATCGGCTGGCGGTCGCGACGGTTCAGTATACCTTTCGACTCAAGATACGCTTCGATGCGTTCGTTGGTTACAGAAGTTTCTGTCCGCACGCTCTTTTTCTGCTCGCGCAATTCATTGGCGAGTGCGGCGCGCACCGAATAATAGATCAAATCATACGAATCAGAGAAGGTTGCTACCGAATCTTTGAGCAGGCCGCCGACAACGTCGCCGGCAAAAAGCGGAGTCATGAGCGTGCACAGCACAGCCACGAGCGCCAATTTTTTTCTGAATTTTGCATCAGCCTTTGCCATCGCGGATAGTACTACTGACGACAAATTCGCGGAAATTACAACAAAATTTTGGCACTACCGCCGGCGATGTCGACCGCAATTTGTTGGCGCAGTGCATCAAGACTGTCGAATTTCTGCTCGCCGCGCAGGCGGCCCTGAAATTCAAAGATGAGTTCCTGTCCGTAGAGGTCGCCGGAAAACCCTAACAGATGCACTTCGAGGCCGATGGCAAAGTTTCCCAATGTCGGTTTTTTGCCGAGGTTGGCGACGGCGCGGTGGCGCGTGCCGTCTTGAAGCAGGGCAACGCCGTAGTAGACTCCTATCGCTGGCAGCAGTTTTTCCGCGTCGCCCATTAGGTTCGCCGTGGGAAATCCCAACTGCCTGCCGCGCTGCTCACCGTGCACCACGTTGCCCGAAACGCTGTAAGGGCGGCCGAGAATACCCGCAACGGTTGCAACATCGCCCTCGGCGAGTGCGGCGCGAATACGCGAAGATGAAGTACGCTTGTCGTGCGTCATCTGCTCTGAAATAATGTGGAGTTCAAAATGATAGCGGGGAGCGCAGGCCGTAAGGTAGCGGGCATTGCCACGGCGGTTGTGCCCGAAATGGTGGTCGCCACCCATCACCAGTTGCCGCATGTGCAGCCGGCCCAAAAGAAATTCGCGCAAGAAGGTGCGGGCCGATATGCCGATCGTCTGTTCGGTCATTGGATAAAAAATAACGATGTCGAGGGGCGAATCGGAAAGCAGCGCTGCTTTTTCTTTGTACGTCGTGAGCCGGCTGTCGGTCGCAATCTTCTTCAGTATTTTTTTGGGGCTTGGTTCATAAGTAACCAGTACCGATTTGAGTCCATTCGCGGTGGCGCGCCGCGCGGTTTCTTCAATGAGAACCCGGTGGCCTGTATGCAGGCCGTCGAAATCACCCATGGTGACGACCGAACCCTCGCCTGTTTGCGGAAGATCGGCGAGGGCGGTGACGAGCTGAACGGCCATCGGAAAACGGTTGTGCCGGTTCAAAAGATGTTTACAGCGTGTCGTCCGAAATAAAATTGTAAACGATGCCCAGTGGTCGTAAACGTAAGCGCAAGAAAATTGCCAATCACAAGAGAAAGAAGAAGCGCAGGGCTAACCGCCATAAAAAGAAGTAAGCAGTTCATAGGCATCTGACCTAATCAGACGTCGGACTGCTTAATATCAAAATAAATAGAAAACCGCAAGTATTCGCTTGCGGTTTTTTCGTTTTTGTTTCTATTGCTGCTGGCCCGGAATACGCGAGCGAATGCTCTGGGTAATTTCGTCGATGCGCTTCTGCAGCTCTTCGACACGGCCTTTGCCCGAGGTCTGGAATTCCCGTAGGGCGTTGGTGAGGTTTTCCGACATCTCTTTGGCCCGCGCTTCGTAATCTTTCACCGAAACCAACAGATCGTTGACGTATTTTTTCACCCGCGTGGCACCCTCGTCTCCTGAGGCACTGCCTTTGGCGATCAGGTCGTTGATTCCCTGTTCGGCCGATTTAAACGCCGTCTGCAGGTTATCTTCGAGGCCTTTGGCAGCACCGATGCCGAGGTTGACGATTTTTTTCAGTAGCTCTTCCATGAGTTATCCCCTTTGCGATTTTTGTTTTGCCCTGCTTGACGAACGCTGTGACGAGGCAAATGCCTTTTCTGTAATTTGAAGACTCTTGATTGTGCGCTGCACAATCGCGCTGCCATTTACCAGCCCGGCGTCACCGGAAAGCAGGTCGCTTTTTTGTCCCCGCCTTTCACTTGGCCATTGCGGATTCCGAAACTTATTACAGTGGCCGCCGTCAATGAAGCAACAATCCCCATTGCGCGCGAGAACGATCCGTTCGAGAATGCGAGCTCTGAGAGTTCGTATTATGGCATTCTCAACATCCTGTATTATCTGAAGGCTAAGTATACGCGCATCCATTTCCGGTACTCGGGGTATGTCTATATAGCGCACTGCGAGCAGATCGATCAGCACGAGGTGTTGCTGACCGCGCACGGCTTTCAGGAAACGCAGGAGCGCCGCGCGGTCTTGCAGTTCGAGGCCTATAACCGCTATTACATGTCGCAGGTGCTCGTGCTGCGTACCAATGAAAATGGCATCTATATTCAGTTTCCGGCGCAGCTGTTGTTTCTGCAGCGACGCAGGCATATCAGACTGCGCTTTGACGACCTGTTTATGCGCTTCACAATTCTTTATTCACCGATCGGGCATACCCGGCTCGATGAAAAAAATCTCGAAAGCCGTTTTCCCTATGTCATGCAAGAGATCGCGCGTGAAGATGTTTCGTTGCAAACCATGTACCGCATGCTGGTTTCAGAAATTCAAGCGATCAGCGGCGACTTCGAGATTGTGTTTTTTTCCGCGCGCGATGAAGAGCAACTGAGCCTCGCCGAAAAAATTGTCAAGGAGCAGGGGAGGAGCTTCTACATCGAAGATACCATGCGCGTGCTTTCGTATACTTCGCCGCATTCACACGTCAATCTCACCAACCTGAGCGGCATCTTTGAAGAACGTGCGGCGAAAGAAGGTGATGCGGTGGCGCTGCGTTTTGTCGAAGAAATCCGCAAGGCCGATGCGCGCAATTTTATTGTGTCATACCTGATGAGCCCGCTGTCGCTGTTCAGTGAAATTAAGGGTTACGTGCGGGTTGAAACCAACCAGTTTGATAAAAAGTATATCAACGCCGCGCAGGCCGTAGACTTGCACAGACTCATGGAACTGTTTTCGTATGCCATGAGTAAGGCCCGCATTCGCTCGTCGCATTTCGATCCGAGTTCGGTCGAGACGCGGGTGGTGAATATTTCGCTGTCAGGATTATTGCTTGAATTCTCAGACGAGGCAATATTTCGTTATCTGATGCAGCACCGCCGCATTAAGATGCTGATTCCGGTGATGGGCGACGACCTCGAACTGTTTGGCGAAATTGTGCGTTTTACGCAACGCGGTGGTTTTTACTATCTCGGTGTGCTGTTCTTCAAAAGCAAGCCGGGTGACATGATTCGGCTCGAAAAATTTATCCACGAAAATATGCAGTTCCAATTTCTCTGATCAGCCAATAGCCTTGTTGCCTTTTTCTCCGGTGCGTATGCGCACTACCTCGGCGAGTTCGGTTATGAATATCTTGCCATCGCCGATTTTGCCCGTTCGTGCGCCTTTGATAATCGCCTCGATGGCCGGTTTGACAAAATTTTCATTCACCGCAATTTCGATTCTGACTTTGGGCATCAGGTTGACTTCATGCACGAGGCCACGGTATGTCTCATTGTAGCCGCTTTGCTGGCCGCAACCATGCACATTGTTCATCGTCATTTTAGTGACGTTGGCCTTGAAGAGTTCGTCTTTTACCTTTTGCAGGCGGTGCGGTTGTACCAGTGCAGTAATAAGTTTCATATATTCCTGTAAAAAAGCCCGCCGGCTCCGTGAAGAGGGGCGGGCTTGTTTTTCACCAATGGGTGATTCTTCTAAACTTTGGGCATCCTACCCTAAGGTTGGCGCATGGAACACGTCCTGTGTGCGCCAACCCACGGGCATCCTACCCTATGGTTTGCGGCGCAGATGACTTCCTGTCAGCCGCAAACCTACGGGCATCCTACCCTATGGCAGTCTTGCCTTTTTCACCTGTGCGGATGCGGATTACTTCGGCCAGTTCGGTGATGAAAATTTTGCCATCGCCGATATTGCCGGTGCGCGCCCCGCTGATGATTGCCTTGATTGTCGGCTCAACGAACTCTTCGTTGACCGCGATTTCAATGCGTACCTTCTTAAGAAGATTCACCTCGTGCACGACGCCGCGGTACGATTCGTCGTATCCGCGTTGTTGACCACAACCCAGGGCATTCGAGACCGTCATTTTGGTGACGTTTGCCTTGAAGAGGGCATCTTTGACATCCTGCAGTTTATGGGGTTGAATCATCGCTGTAATAAGTTTCATGGAATACCCCCTCTTATTCTACAAAGGTCTGAAAACCGTTGTAGCCTTCTTCGCCGTGTTCGCTGATGTCGAGTCCGAGTGACTCGGTTTCAGCGCTTGCTTTCAAGCCGATAGTGAATTTGAGCAGCAGTGCAATAACTACTGTCGCGACCACCGACAGAACAATCGTAAACGCGATTGCTTTGAAGTGTTCGCCCATCAGGCCTTTCTTGATCACATCTGCCAATGCAGGGTTTGCTTCGGTTGAGGCAAACACCGCGGTCAGAATTGCACCTAACGTACCGCCTACGCCGTGAACACCGAAGGTGTCAAGCGCATCGTCGTAGCCCAGCCATTTTTTCATGTACATGACCGCGAAGAACGGAATCGCTCCCGCGAGCAGGCCCATAATCACGGCTGAACCCGGCGTTACGAAGCCGGCAGCTGGCGTGATCACAACGAGACCTGAAACTGCTCCTGAGCAAAAACCCAACACAGTGGGATGTCCTTTGAGAATCCATTCGAGCACTGGCCAGACAAATGCGGCTACTGCTGCAGCGAGAGTTGTTGTCGTAAATGCGTTGGCCGCGATGCCGTCGGCTGCGAGTGCTGAACCGGCGTTGAAGCCATACCAGCCCACCCACAGCATGCCTGTACCAATCGCTGTGAGCACCATGCTGTGCGGAGCAAAGGATTTTGCGCCGAAGCCGCTGCGTTTACCGACGATGAGGCAGAGAATGAGTGCTGACCAGCCCGATGACATGTGGACTACCGTACCGCCCGCAAAGTCAATCGCTTTGATACCAGACTTTTCAAAGTTGCCGAGGCCGTTCATGAAGCCGCCCGGGCCCCATACCATGTGTGCAAGCGGAAAGTATACCGCGAACATCCAGAGTGCGACAAACAGCAGCACGCTTGAAAATTTCATGCGTTCCGCGATCGCACCGACAATCAGCGCCGGAGTGATAATCGCAAACATCATCTGGAACATTGAGAACACGTTATTCGAAATCCACTGACCGCCCTGTCCTACGGCGCTGTCTACGCCCTTGAATAAGGCAAACGCGGTGCCGCCAAGAAACGGGCTTCCTTCAGAGAAAGCGAACGAATAGCCGATCGCCCACCACAGAATGGTGACGAGACCTGCAATGCCGAAGCACTGTGCGACAACGCTGAGCACGTTCTTAGTACGTACCAAGCCACCGTAAAACAATGCCAGACCGGGCAGCGTCATAAAAAGAACCAGCAGCGCGGATGTCATGATCCAAGCGTTATGGCCTGGCCCTGCACCGGCAATATTGGTCTTTTCGGCTTTCGCCTCTGGTTTGACAGCCGCGTCGTCCTTGACGCGGGGCGTATTGTTCATATAGGCTTCAATATCCGCCACCCGCTGTTCGATGGTCAGCTCTTTTGGTTTTGGTGCTTCTTTCGGCTTGTCCTGTGCCTGAAGACTACCGGCAAAAGACACCGACAGAATCATGGCAGACAGAAAAAGCGAGAGTTTTCTGATCTTCATAAATCCTCCTAAACTTTGTCAGCCGCATCGCGCCTTGGGGGCATGAGTCGGCACTTGCGCAGATATTAGCAAACTTGGTGCCATATTATTTTGTCCAAAACGCTGCGCTTTTTTGTCATGCTTTAATCATTGACACTTGTCTCAGCCTTTGCAGGCGATGCCATGCACGTACTACACCGTCTGCTCATCCTGTTCACGCTGCTGGCACTTTCTGTCACGGCATGCCGCAAACGTTCGCACACGGAATTAGGCCTGAGCCTCGTGCAGGCCGTGCGCGACGGTTCCGCCGGCGAGGTGCGTGATCTTATACAGCAGGGAGCCTCGCTGAATGCGCGCGACGAAAACGGTGAAATTCTCTGGCGCGTTGCCCTCGAGCACTACAAAAAGTCTGTGTGGGATGTGCTCACAGAAAATAATATTGATCTTTCACAGGTTGATTCGAGCGGCTCTCTCGCCATCCACGTCGCCGCGGCTAACGGGCTTGCCGATGCTGCGGAGCGCATTTTGAAAATGAGCGCGGGCAAGGTTCAGGTCAGTCAGCAGGGCGACACTCCGCTGATTGCCGCTTCGCGTTACGGCATGGCGAATACGGTTAAAGCCATCACGCCTTTTTTTCAGGATGCCAACGAACGAAATAAAGCAGGGGATACTGCACTCATCGAATCGGCACGTTCAGGAAATATCAAGGCTGTCGAACTGATACTTAAATACAAACCGATGATTCCGCTGGCAAACTTTTTCGGCCAGACGGCGCTTTCTCAGGCACAGTACTACTACTTTCAAGATATTGTGCGCCTGTTGCAGGGCTTCGGTGCCGAAAACCCCGAGGCAAGTAAAGAACTGCTTGCCGCGGTAAAGGTGAAGGATCTCGCAAAGGCACAGAGCGCAGTCAACCGCGGTGCTAACGTCAACGTTGTCGACGAGAAGGGGTATTCGCCGCTTTCTTATTCGGTCGAACTTGGCGACGCGCCGCTGATAGAGTATCTGCGCTCGAAAGGTGCAATGAATGCGCTCGCCAGCCGCAAGATGGTGCTCGCGATACGCGCCGACAGCATGGATGTATTCAATACCTCGCTCAATGAATACGCTGATCCGAACTATTCAGATAAAGATCTGCAGACACCGCTTCTGATTGCATCGGCATACGGTAACTATGAGATGGTTAAATCGCTGCTTGATCGCGGCGCGCAGGTGCAGGCGCGTGACAAAGACGGTTACTCGGCAGTCTTCTACGCCGCACAGGAAAACCGCGTCCGTATTCTCGACGAGCTGATTAACCGCAAGGCAGATCTTGTACGCAAGAATAACTTCGGCTATACGCCGTTGATTCTTGCGGCCGCGAAAGGGCATGTCGAAACGGTGCGTCGCCTCGTGGATGCCAGGGTCGATGTGAATGCGACGGCGGATAACGGTGGTACTGCGGCCTATTGGGCCGCCATCAAAGACTACGACGAAGTTGTGAAGATACTTGTTGCCGCGGGCGCTGTGGATCCGAAGAACAATAAAGAACTCGTACTCGCCGCGCGCACCAACGATGTCGCGCGTGCCGAAAAAGCCCTTGAGGCCAACATCAATATCGACCTCAAAAACGAAGACGGCTACACGGCGCTGATGTACGCGGTGAACTCAGGTTCCGTCGACGTGGCGCGTGTGCTGCTCGACCACAAGAGTAGAATCAACCTGCAAGACCGCGATGGGTATTCGGCATTGATGATATCTGCTTTCCGTGGCAATGCCGAAATGATGGAATTTTTGCTCGGCTACAAACCCGACGTCAACCTGCGCCATCGCAGCGGTCGTACGGCGCTGATTATGGCAACCTGGAAAGGCACACCACAGATGGTAGAACGTCTGCTCAAGGCGGGGGCGCGCGTCAACGACCAGGACCTCGACGGCTGGACGGCGCTCATGTTCGCCGCGCATGAGGGCAGTCTCGAGAAGGCTACCATATTGACGGGAGCCAAGGCCGCCGTCAGGCTCAAGAACAAAAAGGGACAAACCGCTCAAGATCTCGCCGAGGCGCGCAATGCCGCGGATGTAGCGGCATTTCTCGCGCAGCGCAAAGCCTGATTTAGGCGGCAGGGCACCGTCGCGGCCTAAAGGATAGGCCGGCTTTCGCCGTTAATCTAAAGTAGGGCCTGCTCAGGCAGGATATGGGGAACACAATGCTGAAGAATAAGCTCGTCATGCCGGCCGCCGGGTTGGTTATCATCGCCGTCTGCGGCGTTCTGTGGGCGCAGAAAATCATCGACCCGCAGATTCTGGCGCAACAAGAAGAACAAAAGAAGAAAGCCGACGATTCGGGCTATGCCGATATCGAGATCGATAACCTGCACCGCGAAGTAGCACAATCTGTGCGTCGCATTCTTGACCTCTCTGCTACCGACCGGCCGCGCCTGAAAAAAGAAGCCGATGGGGGCTACAGTCTCGAAATCGCCTCGGGTGAATCGATTAAGACTATATCGCTGCGCTATCTGTATAATGGTACAATAATTCTTTATCCATCCGGGGACGCAAAAAAACCTTCGCTGTCAAAAATTAAGCTTGTCTTTGAAAGAACGAATCCGTTTGGTAAAGAGTATAAGCGTGAGAAACGCGAGGTGCTGAATCCGACCCCGCTATTTTTTGACAACCCTGAACAGAAAGACCCCGGTCAGCGTGCAGAACCCAAAGTCGATCGCAACGACGACATGGTTTTGACATATTTTGAATCGGAATTTGACCAGCGCGGACAGGAAAGTTTCAAAGAAAAGGAAAAGATC